>NZ_AKJJ01000054.1:0-21143 GCF_000282395.1 Pseudomonas sp. GM55
ACCCGCCGTAAAGGCGGAACCAATAGCCGCCGTTATCGCAGCAACGGATATGTACACCAGTAAAAAACCATAGCCATCGCGGGCAAGCCACGCTCCCACAGGGATTGCGGATTACTCCAGAACGGCCTGCGCATGGCGAGGTGCCGCGTCGCCCGCAGCGGTATAGGCCACCCTCGGCACACCCGGCAAACGCTGTTCCAGCAACGCGCTCAAGGACTCTCCCGGTTCCAGGTAGGCATCGCCGAAGTCGGCGCCGAGCTGGTTCGGGTGGGCGACGACTTCCAGCAGTCCGTCGGGCGGCGGTTCGGCGTTGCGCAGATCCACCGGGGTGCACACGTAGTCGGCGGTGGCGCCGGCCAGGTTGCTCAGGCGCCGGTTGAGCAGGTCCTTGAACACGCGTTTGGGCAGGCTGAGGTTTTGTCCAAGGTTGCGCGCCAGACGCACCGGCACCCCCTGGCGGGCGGCGAAGCGCGCGACAATCTCGCCGATCGGCCAGATGTTGTGCACGTGCTGATGGGAGTCCAGATGACTGGGGCGCATGCCGTTGTCGAGGCAGCGCTGCCACTGGGCTTCGAGTTCTTCGAGCACGGCGTGACGATCCCGGCGCCCGAGCCAGAGGCGGGTGCGGGGCAGGTTGAGGTCGAACACGCCGGCACCGTCGCAAAACGTCCGGCGCTGCACAATACTCTGGCTCAACGGACGGCCGTAGGTCAGGTTGAAGTGCAGGCCGATGCGGCCTTCGAGCAATGGATGTCGGGCCAGGACGCAGGCCGTATCGAACGCCGGCATGTTGGCCATGGCGGTGGCGGAGCTGATGAGCCCGGCCTGGAACGCGCCCAGGATCACCGCGTTTTCGCAGGCACTGAGGCCGAAATCGTCAGCGTTGACTATCACTTGCCGAGGCATGTTCACCCTCCTTGAGGATTTCCGTAGACGCAGGCGCTTTGACCAGTGATCAGGAATTCCGAGATGGCAAAGAAGATGTCGACGCCAACGAAACCGCCGGGCAACAAGTCGGCCTTGAGCCATGCACCTGACCCTCCCTGAAACCGAAGCCATCCATCGACGTCCGCCCGATGACAACCGCTTCAACCCACTCATCATTTGTAGCTGGAAATCGGGGGGACGCAAAAACCAGAGGCACCCGTGGCGCACCCCAGCCACCGCTGGCATGCACGGTTGAAGCTTTGCACATCGCTGTGGCCCAATTTGAATCTGTTGCTCACCTTCGATGCGATTTACCAGCAGCGCAGCGTCCTTCCTTGCCGAGCCTATTTATCGGAGATGGCTAAAGCGGTCAGGGAGCTAGAGAGGTTCGCTCATGCCAAACCACAGTCTTGCAGAAGCCAGGTATATCAAGTGGCGCATCGAGCATGACCAGCCCGTCAGAGCGCAAGGCCAGGCGACGCGGAACCACGGCGATCAAGTCGCTGGCCATGAGAATCTCAGGTAATACCAGGAAGCCGGTTACCGAGACGGTCACTCGTCGCGATCTGCCAACTCGGGCAAGGGCTTGGTCGGTTACTCCCTGGAAAGCCCCTCCTGATGTGTACACCAATTAAACGGACATCGCCTGCCATAAAGCCTTCTCGAGCAACCCCCGCCTGTGTCTGGATCCGGGGATAAGTTCTGGGGCGAGCGGGGTGATGAGCGTCACCGGACAAAAACCATTCAGGGCCGCTATCCTTGGGCCACGGATATCCAACAGGTTGCCTCATGCTTGAAGTCCACGGCGTTTTCAAAAGCTACGCCACACCGCAAGGGCCGCTGCCGGTGCTGCAAGGTGTCGACCTGAAGCTCAGGCCCGGCAGCAGCCTGGCGCTGATGGGGGAGTCGGGCAGTGGCAAAAGCACCTTGTTGCACTTGATCGCCGGGCTGGACAAGGTCGATCGCGGCAGCATCCGCAGTGGCGAACACCGTCTGGAACAGATGAACGAAGGGCAGCTGGCGAACTGGCGCCGTACGGAAATCGGCCTGGTGTTCCAGCAATTCAACCTGATCGGCAGCCTGCGGGTCGAAGACAACCTGGCGATTCAGGCGCGTCTGGCGGGGCGCCATGACCCACGCTGGCAAGCGCATCTGGTGCGGCGCCTGGGCTTGGGCGAGTTGCTGCAGCGCTACCCGGAGCAACTGTCCGGCGGTCAGCAGCAACGGGTCGCACTGGGTCGGGCGCTGGCGTCACGCCCGCCATTGCTGCTGGCCGACGAGCCCACAGGCAGCCTCGATGAAACCACCGGCGCCGAGGTGTTGCAGTTGCTTCTGGAGTTGCTCGGCGACAGTCCCACCAGCCTGTTGATGGTCACCCACAGTCCCGGCGTGGCGGCGCGGCTGGCGGAAAAAGCCTTGCTGTGCGGTGGTCGCCTGGCCCGTGCGGGCGAGCGCTGACATGCGCATCTTCGGCGAAACCCTGCGGGCACTGCTCAGCCATTGGCGGCAGCATCCGGTGCAGTTTTTCAGTGTGCTGACCGGGTTGTGGCTGGCCACCAGTCTGCTGACCGGCGTCCAGGCACTCAACAGCCAGGCCCGCGACAGCTATGCCCGCGCCAGTCAGTTGATCGGCGGCGAACCTCAGGCCAGCCTCAGTGCGCCCGGTGGCGGCACCTTCCCACAGCAATGGTTTATCGATCTGCGTCAGGCGGGGTGGCCCGTGTCACCAGTGCTGCAAGGGCGGGTCACGCTCAAGGGGCACGAAGAGCAGCGCTTGCAGTTGATGGGGATCGAGCCGGTGTCGCTGCCGGCCGGCGCGGCGGTGGCCGGCCAGGCCTTGGCGATTGAACAGGTCGTCGGCTTTTTCAGCCCGCCAGGCAGTACCTGGATATCGTCGCAGACCTTGCAGGCACTGGGTTTGCGCGAGGGTGACCGGCCCTTGAACCTGGCTGGCGCGGCACTGCCGCCTCTGCATGTGCAGGACGATATGGCGCCCGGTGTGCTGCTGGTGGACATCGGTTTTGCCCAGCAGATTCTGGGATTGCCGGAGCAGCTGTCGCGACTGCTGTTACCAAAGGACTTCACCGCGCCGTTGCCGGGCGCGTTCAAGGGACAGCTGCAACTCAAGAGCGCCGGTGAAGAAAACAACCTGACGCGCCTCACCGAAAGCTTTCACCTGAACCTCGATGCCCTGGGAGTGTTGTCGTTCGTGGTCGGCCTGTTCATCGTGCACGCCGCTATAGGATTGGCATTGGAGCAGCGGCGAGGCTTGCTCCGGACCTTGCGTGCCTGCGGTGTGAGTGCGCGGATGCTGATCGCTTGTCTCGCCGTCGAATTGGCTGGGTTGGCCCTGATTGGCGGTGTGGCCGGGGTGGTCAGCGGCTACCTGCTGGCCAGCATGCTGTTGCCGGATGTCGCCGCCAGCCTGCGCGGCTTGTACGGCGCCGAAGTGGCGGGGCAGTTGCGCCTCAGCCTGTCATGGTGGTTCAGCGGTATCGGCCTGAGTCTGATTGGCGCGATGCTGGCCGGGGTCAACAGTCTGCTGCGGGCAGCGCGTTTGCCCTTGCTGGCGCTGGCCGACCCGCAGGCCTGGCATCAGGCCCATGCCCGCTGGTTGCGACGCCAGGGTGGGGTGGCGGCAATGGCCGGGGTGATCGCGCTGCTGGCGCTGATCTTCGGCGACAGCCTGGTCAGTGGCTTCGTGTTGATGGCGGCGCTGTTGATCGGCGCCGCACTGGCACTGCCGGTGGTGCTCAGTTCGCTGCTCAATCTCGGCTCGCAGCACAGTCGCTCGGTGCTTGGCCAATGGTTTGTCGCCGATTGCCGCCAGCAATTGCCGGCGCTGAGCCTGGCATTGATGGCACTGCTGTTGGCCATGGCGGCGAATATCGGGGCCGGCAGCATGACCGCCGGCTTTCGCCAGACCTTCAGCGACTGGCTCGAACAACGGCTGACGGCCGAGCTTTACCTCAATCCACAGAACCCGGCCCAGGCCCGGGAGCTGCACAGCTGGCTCAACCAGCAGCCGCAACTGGCGGCGGTGCTGCCCAACTGGCAGGTGTCGATCCAGTTGCAGGGCTGGCCGACAGACCTGTCCGGGATCATCGACCACCCGACCTATCGCCAGCACTGGCCGCTGCTCGAAGCCTTGGGCGATAACCCTTGGGAGCGATTGGCCAAGGACGATGCGGTGATGCTCAGCGAACAATTGGCCCGGCGCCTGCAAGTGCAACTGGGCGACTACCTGACGCTGCCGACACCCACAGGCCCGTGGGTGCCACGAATCGTCGGGATCTACGCCGACTATGGCAATCCCAAGGGCCACATTCTGGTGAACATCCAACACCTGTTGCGCGGCTGGCCGCAACTGACTCCGAGTCGCTTCAACCTGCGCATCGAGCCGGCGTCGATCCCGGCGTTCGTCACGGCGTTGCAGGCGCGTTTCACCCTGGACGACAGCCGCATCGTCGATCAGGCGCGGCTCAAGGGCTGGTCCACGCAAGTCTTCGAACGCACCTTTGCCGCCACCGCTGCGCTCAATAGCCTGACGCTGTGCGTGGCCGGGGTGGCGTTGTTCATCAGTCTGTTGACCCAAAGCCAGAGCCGTCTCGGGCAACTGGCGCCGCTGTGGGCGCTGGGCGTGACACGTCGGCATCTGATGTTGCTCAACCTCGGGCAAACCTGGTTGCTGGCGCTGCTGACCCTGGTGCTGGCGTTGCCGTTGGGCATCGCCCTGGCGTGGTGCCTGGACACGGTGATCAATGTGCAGGCCTTTGGCTGGCGCCTGCCGTTGCGGGTATTTCCAGGGCAACTGCTGCAGTTGATGGGGCTGGCGCTGGTGGCGACGTTACTGGCCTCGGCCTGGCCGTTGTACCGTTTGTACCGCACGCAACCGGCGGATCTGCTACGGACCTTTGCCCATGAAGATTAAAGTCGGCGTGTTGCTCCTGATGCTGCTGGCGAGCGGTTGCGAGCAACCGGCACCGGTAGAAAAGGGTTTTGCCGGGCTGGGCAACCAGGCCGAGGCGTTCACCCCGGTGGTGCCCGGTCGGGTGTTCAGCTTCCCGGCGGATCACGGCGCGCACGACGGCTTTCGCATTGAATGGTGGTATGTCACGGCCAACCTGAAGGACGATCAGGGGCATGAGTTCGGCGCGCAATGGACGTTGTTCCGCAGTGCCTTGAAAGCCGCCCCAGAGGTGACGGGTTGGCAGAATCAGACGATCTGGCTCGGTCACGCGGCGGTGACGTCGGCGACGGCGCATCACGCGGCCGAACGTTATGCCCGCGGCGGCATCGGTCAGGCCGGTGTCAGCGTCGCGCCGTTCAATGCATGGATCGACGACTGGCAATTGCGTAGCCAGGCGACTGCCGACAATCCGTTGGCCGACCTGCTGCTCAGCGCTCGCGACCAGCGTTTCAGCTACCGGTTGCGGTTGACTTCGACAGGTCCGCTGGTACTTCAGGGGGACCAGGGGTTCAGCCAGAAATCCGAACAGGGCCAGGCCTCCTATTACTACAGCCAGCCGTTTTTCCAGACCCGCGGCACCCTGGACATCGACGGCCAAACCTACCAGGTCAGTGGCCCGGCCTGGCTCGACCGTGAATGGAGCAGTCAGCCCCTGACGGCCAACCAGAGCGGTTGGGACTGGTTCTCGCTGCACCTGGACAGCGGTGAGCAGGTGATGCTGTATCGCATGCGGCAAAAGGACGGCGAGCCTTACCTCACCGGCACCTGGATCGACGCCCGGGGCCAGACACAGTTGCTGCACGCCAGCGACATCGGCCTCACGCCGCAAGACACTGCCCGCGTGGCCGGGCGCGAGATGCCCGTTCGCTGGTCGATCAGGATCCCCGCCAGGCACCTTGATATCGTCATCACCGCGCTCAATCCCCAGGCCTGGATGGATTTGCGCATTCCGTACTGGGAAGGCCCGGTACGCCTCAGTGGCAGCCATGCCGGGAACGGATATCTGGAAATGACCGGTTACCAGTAACCTGTGCCACGGAAATCAGCGGCCTGCGGCGACCACTCGCCGAACAGCGACTATGCTCATCGCACACATGGCGTTGAGCATGGTTTCAACGCCGTCCGTTGCCATCTATCACAGGGAAAGTTCTGCCTATGAAACGCCACGCACTGACCAAAGCCATCACCCTCGCTACTTTGCTCTCTGGCGCCAGTTTTGGCGCGGTTGCCGCCGATATCCCGTTGTCGGAAGTCGTGGTGGCTGATCAGGTCTCCACCAAAGTCGTTTCGGTCGATACCGCGAACCATTCCGTGGTCCTTAAAGGCCCGCAGGGTAATGAGTTCCCGGTGCAATTGACCGACAAGGCGAAAAACCTCAACAACCTCAAGGCTGGCGATACGGTCGACATCAGGGTCACCAGCGCCGTTGCCGCCTACCTCGACACCGATGTCGACAAAGGCCTGCCAGGCACCGCCGAAGCCAGTGGCGAAGTGCGCGCGGCACCGGGTAGCGCCAACCCCGGCGGCGAAGCTTACCGTCAGGTGAAAGTGCAGCTGAAAATCACCCATATTGATCTGAAGAAACACCAGGTGACCTTCGAAAACCCGGAAGGCAAGTCCAAGACGGTTGACGTCAAGCGACCTGAAGTCCAGGCCAAACTCAAGGACTTGAAAGTCGGGCAAAGCGTTAACGTGGTTTACACCGATATATTGACGGTGACCAGCAAACACTAATGTTGGGTATTGGCTCTATAGGGGTTGATTGTTTTTGTGCAAGTTTTGTATAGGAATAATCAGCCCATAGGGTCGAACTGGTGAGTTCAAGACTCCGGGCGGCATAGCATTTAAGTCGACATTTTGTTAAATGTTGTGTCGATAAATTTCATCTTTGTAGTGCGGACATATTAATTCACTTCTACTAAAATGCTTTCCGTTCGCCCAGTGTCAGGGCTCTTTACCAGTGCATGGATTGCCGAGGCCATTGCACTGGGCGAACACTTTATTTGCTGTACTGAAAGTTTTGGATATAAAAATGGGCAACCTTCAGGTCGCCCATTTTTTTTTGGGCCTTTCGCTGGTATTGAGTTCGGACGCGGTCTCTTGTAGGAGCTGGCTTGCCAGCGATGGTCGTTAACAATAACGCGTGTGAACTGGATAAACGCGGCGCATGTGAGTCCATCGCCGGCAATCGAGCGTCGACCGGCCGTTCCTTCAGTTTCCCGGGGTTGCGTGAAGAACCTTTTTTATTGAACGGTGAAAAGTCGTTCAGTCCTGATTTTTACTGACTTGAACAACATCGGCCAACGTGGCGAAACACTGTTCGATCGAACGCTGCTGGCTCTCGGCATACAGCCCCAACTCATCGACCGTCGAACGCCCCAGAGCCTTTTCGAACGCTTGCTGATTGGAGTGCACACCGTAACGGGTCTGCGCCGCGTCCCCGAGGTTTGACTGAAAAATCCCCGCCGCGCTGACCGGCAGGAAGTCTTCGTACACCAGCGGTTCAACCCGAAGGCAACCGCTGCCGAGCAGGTCTTCCAGGGCGGCGTTTTTCAGGTCGCCCTGCGCCAGGCCTTTTTCCGTCACGAAGTAGCGGAAGTAAGCCAGGCCCTGTTGGCGCATGCCTTCCCAGGTGTCGGGGAACTCGTTGAAGTGCCGCGCCATCAGGGCGTTATAGCGCGCGGCGTTGGCTTCGTTGGGGAAGTCCTCGAGTTCGTCCCGTGCGGCATTGAGCAAGCGGTCGTACAGTGCGCGGCCTTTGGGCGTGAGGGCGGCACCGCGCTGTTCGATCTCGCCGAAGCGGGCGCTGTGGCTGCCGCGAGTCTCGTTTTGATCGGTGAAGGCAATTGGCTCGTCGAGGGCCTTGAAACTGGTCTGGCGCAGCAGGATCGGGCACTGGCGGCGGGGCGGGCCTTCGATCACCGCTTTGGGGGTGATGCCATGGGCCGGCATTTGCGCCTGGACGATGTCGATGTCCAGGGTCCGTGGTGTCAGGTGGTTGATGTGCGGCCCCTTGAACGCCACCACGTCGGCGATCAGGCGATGCTGGGCGCTGAGCTTTTGATACTGCTCGGCGGTGACGGTGGCGCTGTGGTGCCAGCGAAAGGTTTCCAGGGCCTGTTCGACGAACTCCAGGGCTTCCTGCCCGGTCAGGCCCCCTTGGGATTCGGCACGCTCGATGAGCGTGAGTGCGGTGGGGGTGAAGATCGAGCGCTGGTCGAGCATCGATTGGGCAAACCCTCGCAGCTCCAGGTCTTCGATCAATTCCAGGCGCAACAGCGAGGTAAACACCCGGAACGGGCTGACCTGCAGCGACGCTTCGTGCACCGCGCGAAAAGCCGTGGAATGCACCGGCACGCCAGCCGGTGTCAGGTCGTAGTAACCCACCGGTTGCATGCCCATCACCGCGAACAGGCGGGCGAGGGTCGCCAGTTCATCGGCCGTACCGACACGGATCGCTCCATGTCGCTCCAGGTCCAGGCGCTCGATTTCGCCGGTGCTCGTGAGCTGCTGCAGGAGTTGCGGGTCGCTTTCCAGCACGTGACGGTTGGTCTGTTCCACCAGTTCCATCAACGCGCCGTACAACGGCACTTCCTCGCGGTACATGTCGGACATCGCTTTGGAGAAGCGTTGGCGGATCAGGTCAGGGCTGACGAAGTTCGGGTGATTCATGAACAGGATTCCTGGCGCGGTGACGTAAAGGATGGACGAAAGATCGCAGCCTTCAGCAACGCCGACAAACGAAGTTTCTGACGAACTTCATTCTGCAAAGGACTGCAAGAGGGCGTTCTCAATTAGTTTCCCTAATGCTGTCGTTGATCCTGTGGGCTCTCCGAGCGCAGCGATGCCAAAAACTCGCGATACAGGCGCGCCGAACCGGTGGGGGCTTCCACCATGGGCATGTGCCCGAAGGCGTCCCAGATATGCACGCGCAAGTCGACGATGCCTTTGCTCCAGACCGCTACGCTGCTGACATCGATCAGCCGGTCCTTGCGCCCCCACAGCAACAGTGCCGGGGCGCTGATGTTGGGCAGGTGCGGTTCCATCGGCGGGCTGGCGCGGAATTCCCGGAAGATTTCTTCCAGCTCCTCGCGGGACTGTTCATAGCGCTGGGCGACGGCATCGAGCACGAGCTTCGGTACCCAGGGTGGCGAAGCCATGGTCATGGCGTAGAAGCGCCGGAATTCTTCCCGCGAATGAATCAGAAACGGGTTGTGGCCCTTGGCCAAATGCCGCTCAAGGTCACTGGGCTCGGGCGAGGTGACGCCAGCCGGGTCGATCAGGGCCAGGGACACAATGCGCTCCGGGTAGTTGGCCGCGAGCCACGCGGCCATGTAGCCACCCATGGAGTTGCCGATGACATGCACTTTCTCGACCCCGCACACGTCCAGCAGCTGGATCATGCGCTTGGCCTGCAGCGGAATGTCGTAGCCGCCGCCCGCCTTGAAACCCGTTTCGCCATGGCCGGCGATGTCCGGGATGATCACCCGATGGCTGCCGACAAAGTGCCGGGCGAATCGCAGCCAGAGGTTCTTGTCGGCGCTGAAGCCATGGAGCATCAGCACATTGCTGGTGGCTTCGTACGGCCCGCCTTGCCAGGTCGAGACGGTCATCTCGGGGATGGGCACGACGATTTTGTGCAGCCGGTACAGCTTGGCCTCGGCCGCCATGTTCAAGTCATAGAGCCAGTAGCCGATGGCCGGGTAGGTCAGCCAGCTCCAGGCGACGAAAACTGCGAGAACGACGAACAACAAAAGCATCAGGCGTCTCCCTTCTATCTGCTCAGGACAAAATGTGATCGGCGGGTTTCAGCGCTCGGGTCAAGCGATGAAAACTGAAGCTGAACCCCGGAAACATGGCAATCACATGACCGCTCTTGCTTTGATACCAACTGTGGCAACCACCGGACTTCCACACGGTACGTTCCATTTCCCGGTGGATCATTTCAGTGTAGGTACGTTCCGCCTCATGGCGAACCTCGATGCTGCGTAAACCTTGAGTCTTCAAGGTGCGAATGCAATCGAGGATGTAATTCATCTGGGATTCGATGATGAACAGCGCCGAGGTGTGGCCGATGCCGGTGTTCGGCCCGGTGACGATAAACAGGTTGGGAAAGTCGGGCAGGGCGGTGCCGAGGTAGGCTCGCGGGTATTGCGCCCAGACCTCTTTCAGACGGGTGCCGTTCTTGCCCGTTACCGGGTAGGAAATCACCCCGTCGGTGGCGTCGTAGCCGGTGGACCAGACGATCAGGTCCAGGTCGATATGGTGGCCATCGAGGGTAACGATGCCGGTTTCGTCGATGGACGCGATGCCTTGCTCGCGGCTGTGCAGCGTCACGTTGCGGCGGGCCAGTGCCGGGTACAGCGTGCTGGACAGGATCACCCGTTTGCAGCCGATGGTGTAATCCGGCGTCAGTTTGCGTCGCAGTTCGGCGTCCGGTACCTGGCGTTTGAGAAAACCCAGGGCCTGGCGCTGGACCATGTGCACCGCCGGCTTCGAATATTTGAAGGCGATCACCCGGGTTTCGAATTGCCAGTAGATTCCCCAGCGCAGCAGCTTGTAGGCGGGCTTGAACCCCAACAGCCAGCGCTGCAAGCGGCCGAAGCTGCGGTCAGCCCGGGGCAATACCCAGTGAGGCGTGCGCTGGAACACATGCAAGTGCCCGACGTCCGGGGCAATCGCCGGAATGACCTGGGCCGCACTGGCGCCGCTGCCGACGATGGCCACGCGTTTTTGCCGGTAGTCGTAGCTGTGATCCCAGTTATTGGTGTGGAAAGTCTTGCCCCGAAAGCGTTCCTGTCCGTCGAAGTGCGGCACCACCGGTTGGCTCAACGGCCCGGTCGCGTTGATCAGGAACTGCGCGCAAAACGTGCCTTTGCCGGTGGTGAAAACCGTCCAGCGCCTGTTGGCGTCGTCCCATTCGATGCGCTCGACATTGGCGTCCAGTTCCACCTTGTCCCGCAGGCCGAAGTGTTCCACCACATGGCGGGTGTAGCGGTGCAGTTCGGCCTGTTCGGCGAACATTTGCGTCCAGCGATACGGGGCGAAAGACAAGGAGTACAGCGGCGAGGGCACGTCGACTGCCGCGCCGGGGTAGGTGTTCTGGCACCAGGTGCCACCGAAGAAATCCCGTCGTTCGAGCAGGCGGAAATCGTCGATGCCGGCCTTGAGTAAATTGATTGCGGCACATTGGCCACCAAAACCGCTGCCGATGATCAATACTTGAAAGGTCTGCATGGGCCTCCTCTTATGGTCATTGATCAACCCCTACTTTCATGTATAGCCGTTTCTGGAGCCGAGGCTTTTGCTTTTATGCGAGCGGGATGCCGCGATATTCAGCCCGCCAACCGGTGATGGCTATTTAATCTCGCCCTGATAGACTCCAGCGCAGAGGCACAGGCTGTTATCGCATTCCGTCGAGTGGTACAGAGGCCCTATGGCAAAAACGGGAGGAAAGGGTTTTTCATTGGCCAGGAGGCTCTATACATCGCGAATCCTGGGGTTGGCCCTGGGATTGGTCTGCGTGAGCGTAGCGATGTATCCACTCGATCCGGCGCCCTGGGTCTGGGGTTTCATGTGGTTCAATGGCCTGGTCTGGCCGCACCTGGCATACCAATGGACGCGTCGGGCCAGGGCGCCCTATCATGTCGAACACCGCAACCTGCTGATCGATGCCTTTCTCGGCGGTTTCTGGATTGCCGCGATGCAATTCAATCCACTGCCCAGCGCGTCCACTATTTCCATGATGGCCATGAACAACGTGGCCATCGGCGGCATGCGCTTCCTGTTGGCCGGGACGGCCGCGCAAGTGCTGGGCGTCTGTGTCGGCCTGCAGATTTTCGCCCCGGCGTTCATTCCTGCCACCAGCCCGGTGCAGCTCTATGCCTGTTTGCCGTTGCTGTGCCTGTATCCGCTGGCGCTGGGCTGGATCTGCTTCCGCCAGGCCCATACCCTTGGCCGTCAGAAGCGTGAGCTGCTGGCACTGAGCCGTACCGACAGCCTGACCGGCCTGATGAACCATGGCGCCTGGAAGGACCAGCTGGAAGTCGAGTTCCAGCGTTGCAAACGCCAGCAAAAAGGCGGGGCGATTGCCCTGATCGACATCGACCATTTCAAGGCAATCAATGACACCTATGGCCATGTTGCCGGCGATATCGTCTTGCGCCAGTTGAGCAAAATGCTCAGGCAGAATCTGCGGGCGACCGATGTGGCGGGGCGCTACGGCGGTGACGAGTTCTGCGTGATCCTTCCGGACCTGCCCCTGAACCGCGCCGCCGCCGTCATGGATACCCTGCGTGATCGCTTCGCCACCTTGGGGTACGAGCAGAGCCCGGCGCTGAAAGTCAGCCTGAGCATTGGCCTGGCATCATTCAATCCGGCCCATGCCGACGCGACGCTTTGGCTCAACGACGCCGATCATGCGCTATACGAAGCCAAGACCACCGGGCGTAACCGAGTGATCTGTTGCAGTGACGGGAAACCCTATCGCGAACTGCTCGACTCGGCGTGACCGCCCACCGCAGAACCTGTGGGAGCGGGCTCGCCCGCGAAGGCGGTGTGTCAGGCGGCATCAGTGTTGGCTGTGATGGCCTCATCGCGGGCAAGCCCGCTCCCACGGTAGCTTTGCGGTGAGCAGATTATTTGCGTCTACCCGCGATCCAAATGTGGGAGCGGGCTTGCCCGCGAAGGCGGTGTGTCAGGCGGCGTGGGTGTTGGCGGTGATGGCCCCTTCGCGAGCAGGCTCGCTCCCACAAATGATCGCTGGTGGATGCAAATGATCTGCTAACCGCCGATCCACTGTGGGGGCGAGCCGGCTCCGGGCGGCGATCCGACGAAGGCTGCGTGTCGGTTTAAAGCGTCATTCCTTCACGCTCATGAACTCCTCGGCGAAGCGGATGTATTCCTCCGGTTGCGTGTAGGTGTGCGTCAGCTCGGTCGCGTTCAGGTCCGATGTCTGGGTGAGGATCTGGCGTTGCTCGCGCAGGCTGTCGTAGGTCGCCTTGATCGCGGCGAAGTACGCGCCATGGCCGTCGATGGTCACGCGCACACCCAGTTCGGCCAGGCGCTTGTCATCGCGTAGCAGCGGGTTGCCGTAGGTCACCAGCATCAGCGGCACGCTCAGGTGCTCGGCGATCTGCTCCAGATGGTCGAAGTCCTTTACGCCCACCATGCAGATGCCATCGGCTCCGGCGCGCTGGTATTGCCGGGTGCGGCTGATGATTTCCTGAACCGGCAGAATCCCTGCATGGGTGCGGGCGATGATCGCCATTTCTGAATCGCAGCGGGCTTCCAGTGCCGCGCGGATCTTGCCGACGCCTTCGGCGACCGTGATCAGGTCGGTGGATTTGCGGCCGAACTGCGCGGGCAGCAGGGTGTCTTCGATGGTCAGCGCGGCGACGCCGGCACGTTCGAGTTCGACGATGGTGCGCATGACGTTGAGCGCGTTGCCGTAGCCATGGTCGGCGTCGGCAATCACCGGCAACTGGGCAACGCGGCCGATACGGGTGGCCTGTTCTGCGAACTCGCTGAGGGTGATCAGGGCAAAGTCAGGGGCGCCCAGCACTTGCAACGAGGCGACCGAACCACCGAGGATCCCGACTTCGAAGCCCAGGTCGGCGGCGATACGGGCCGACATCGGGTCGAAAACCGAGGCTGTGTGGTAGCAGGTGCTGGAGGCGAACAGTTGGCGAAAATTGCGGCGCAAATCTTGATGGGAAAGCCTGGACATATGAGTTCCACCAATGGAATGGAAGGGCTTGAGCAAAAGTGTCAACGCCGAAGAAATAAAAGGCTATCACGCGCGCAAGGGGAGAATGATGACGAATTTGCCGGGTTGGGCAGATTGGCGTCGCAACGATGGGCCTGCCAAGTCACGCCGCCACGGTCTGTTGCCGTTGGTCAAGCAGCGGCACGGCGCGCACCGAGTCACCGGGTTGCAGCTGCAAGCGCCTGGCGGTCAGGCGATCAACCACCAGGCTGTGGCCCATCTGTCGGGCCGGGGCACAGGTAATGCGACAGTTTTCCAGGCGGCGATTGTGGATCAGCCAGATGGGCGCTTTATCGTCCGGCGAGCCGAAGACCAGTGACAGCGGTTGGCTGTCGCGCACGGTGCGGATCCCGGACACCGGGGCTTCAATGACCGGTCCGCCGTCGAAGATATCGATGTAGCCGTTGTGGGCAAATCCTTCGGCGCTGAGGATTTTCAGGGCTGGCCCGGTATTCGGGTGGGCCTTGCCGATCACTGCCTGGGCCTGTTCGGTGAGCAGGCAGGTGTACAGCGGCTGGCGCGGCATCAGTTCGGCAATGAACGATTTGTTGCCCAGCCCGGACAAGTGATCGGCATGGCTGAAATCCATCTTGAAAAAGTGCCGGCCGAGGCTGTCCCAAAACGGTGAACCACCTCGTTCGTCGGCACTTCCGCGTAATTCGGCGATGAGGCGGTTGCCAAACAGCTGGGTAAATTCGGCCACAAACAACAAACGCCCGAGCGACAACAAACGCCCGTTGCTTCCCTGGCGCTGATCGGGGCGCAGGTACAACGAGCAGACTTCCGATTGCCCGGTCAATTCGTTGTTGAGGAACAGGGTCGGGATCTGCCGCTGGATACCCAGGTCCGGTGAAGCACTGACCGTCAGTCCGACCCGGTAGTTGTACCAGGGCTCGCGCAGGCCGATCCCACCCTTAAGGGCGCTGACGCCCACCACTTGCTGCTCGTCGTCCTCGAGCACGAACAGATAATCGGCATCGGCCCGATCGACCTGCCCGGCGAAAGTGCGTTGGGCCCAGCGGATCCGATAGGCCAGGCGTTCTTCGTCAGCCGGCAGGCTGGTAAGCCCCGGAACCGCCTGACGCACCAGTGTGAGCACGGCGGGCAGGTCGGTAATCTGGACCGGACGGACAATCATGCGGCTGTTCCTTGTTCGCGTGTGCTCGGGCATTGGCGTTGACCCTGGCGGGTATTCACAGGGCGATCAGCCTGACGGGGCTGCCCTCGGTCACCTTCAGCGCCTTGCACATGGCCGCGTCCAGCGTCACGGGTTGCCCAGGGACGTAATCAAGATCGGCAACGATGGCCCGATAATCCTTCAATGACTCGTTACTCACCAGAAAGCGGCCACGGCTATCGATCACCGGGCCAGGCAGCGTGACGCCGCACTGGCTGTGGGCAATGGAACGAATACCCGACGTGCGCGCAAACAGCGTGGGGCCGCCATCGAACAGATCGATGTAGCTGTTGGTTTCGAAGCCTTCACGTTCGAGGATATCGAAGGCCTCCTGGCCATCGGGGTGGATGCTGCCAATGCAGTCCTGTGCCGCCTGGGGCAGCATGGGCACGTAAATCGGATAGTGCGGCATCAGTTCGGCGAGAAAAGTGCGGCTCTGCAGGCCGCAAAGCCGTTCGGCCTCGACATAGGGCAAGTCGAAGAAATGCTTGCCCACGGCATCCCAAAATGGCGAGTGGCCTTCATCACTGCTGTAGCCGACGATCTCGGTGATCACCGTTTCGGAAAAACGCCGGGGGTGGGCGGCGATGAACAACAGGCGCGCCCGCGACAGCAGTTCGGAATGCGCGGTGCGTACCCGTGCGGCATCAATATGGAAGCCCCGCAGCAAGGTGTGGCCACTGAGGTCGTGACACAACGACAAGGCCGGTACGCCGTGCTCGATGTTCAGTTCCCTGGAGGCACTGGTGAAGTGCCGGTTACGCAGGCTGTAGAACGGCTCTTTGTACCCGGCCGTGGCGAGAATTTCCGAGCAGCCGACCAAGTGTTGCGTCGTCAGGTCTTCGAGGACGAAGAAATAGTTTTCCGGGCCATGACCCTCAATGTCCTTCTCGAACGAGGCACAGGAATCAAGGATTTTTCCGCGTAATCGTTCGCTATCGTCGGGCAGGGATGTGACGCCCACGAGGCTTTCACGAGCCAGCTTCTGTAACTGGGGCAGGTCGGCTAACTCAACTGGACGCAAGACCAGCATGGAGACACTCCTGTATCAAACGATTCGGTGGTTTGAGCCGAACCTGACTATCACTGTCGGTTTTTCCACACATCAGATCGGTGGTCGTCTGAACGTTATCAGGCGCCACTCTTTTTCTTGTCAGGTGTTACTTGAGAGGGACCGCATTAAACAAGGATCGTGCGGTTCGGCCGGATGCGATGCCTGGCCAGGTGCGTAGATCGGGGGTTCGAGAATGGGCATCCGGGCTCCTGCTGGATGAGTGTGGTTCATGTTTCAACAGTCCGTTGAAAAGAGTATTTAATTATCACGTACTGCCTGTCTAGTTAATTTTCGCGGGGTCTGACCGTGCCCGAAAAAGGGGCGAAGTGCCTGTACCAAGGGACTACGCCGATCTCGTAAAGTCTTGTAGGTGATTGCCTCTATTGCAGTCAGCCATCACAGAAAACCTCGCAGGAAATGACTGAAGGAATCCGTTTCATGCTGGAAAATTAAACACCCCCAGGGCGTGCTTTCTTGCGGCACAATTGCGCAATGGCGCTCACCTGACGCCGTCGTTCCTTTCCTTCCCTGGAGTGATTGCCGGTGCAGGCAACCCGTTTAACCCTGATTTGTCATGCTCGAACCGTCGCCCAGAAACTGGCGCGTTTTCCATTGGACGAGCCTCTGGAGATGGATTGGCATGCGCTCAGGCTGTCCCGTTGCAATCAGTTCAAGGGCGCTGCGCGTCTTGTCTGCGGCCCGGAATTGCGCACCCGGCAGACCGCTGAACTGTTCGGCAGTGCGCCGCAGATTGTCGAGGCGTTGAAGGACTGCGATTTCGGACGCTGGGGCGGTGAGCGCATCGGCGACCTGCAAAAGAGCGACCCGGAGGCGCTCCAGCATTGGCTGGGGGATCCGGCTTCGGCACCCCACGGTGGCGAGTCGCTGGTGCAGCTGGGCGAGCGAGTGGGCGCTTGGTTGACAGCGTTGCAGTCGACACCGGGGCACATCCTTGCCATTACTCATCCCTTTGTCATTCGCGCTGCGCTGACGCAGGTGTTGCAGGGGGGATCGTCCAGCCTGATCGACGTCGAACCCCTGTCGGTGCTCGAGTTGAGGTTCCATGGCCGCTGGCGGCTGCGCTTGTCGGGCACCGATGCCGAGGACCTGCCTTGATGAAAAAACTCCTGGTCATCGGCATCGGTGCCGGCAATCCCGACTACATCACGATGCAAGCGGTGAAGGCGCTGAATCGGGTCAATGTTTTTTTTCTCATGGACAAGGGCCCGCGCAAGGACAAACTCATCGATCTGCGGCGCGAAATCTGCGAGCGCTATATCAGCGGCCACGATTACCGTTTTGTCGAAGCCCACAGCCCTGAGCGCGAGCGCGGTGATGTGGACTACAAGACCAGTGTCGATGACTTGAACCTGGCCAGGCAGCAGACCTTCGAGCGGTTGATCAATGATGAAGTGTCCGACGGCCAGTGTGGTGGTTTTCTGGTGTGGGGCGACCCGGCGTTGTACGACAGCACCATTCGCATCCTGCAGGCCATCCAGTCTTCAGGTGCCTGCGCCTTCGAATTCGAGGTGATCCCCGGCATTACCAGCGTCCAGGCATTGGCGGCACAGCACAAGGTGCCGCTCAACCAGATTGGCCGCTCCGTTGAAATCACCACAGGCCGACGCCTGGCGGCAGGGCAGGTGAGCGATGCCGACAGCCTGGTGGTGATGCTCGATGCTCAGGATGCTTACCGTCAGGTGGTGGATCAGGACACCGAAATTTACTGGGGGGCGTACCTGGGGACGCCAGATGAAATCCTGATCAGTGGCAAGCTCAAGGATGTGGCGGATGAAATCGAACGGGTGCGCAAGGCGGCGCGGCTGGCCAATGGCTGGATCATGGATACCTATTTATTGCGCAAGCCTTGATCAGTCGGTGACCGGACTGACGCCTTCGCTGGCAAGCCAGCTCCTACGAGGATTGCGCGAATCCTGTAGGAGCTGGCTTGCCAGCGAAGAGGGCCTTGAGAACGCCTCAGAAAATTGTGTCAAACCCACGTCCAAACCGCTCCCGATACACCGACGGTGGCACGCCGACCACGGTGCGAAACGCCACCCGGAAGCTCTCCACCGAGCGATAGCCACAACGTTCGGCAATCTGCTCGGTGTTCTGGTCGCTGCTTTCCAGCAGTTCGCGGGCGCGGCCCAGACGTTCGTGCTGCAACCAGGTTTTCGGTGACTGCCCACTGGCTTCGGTGAAGCGGCGCAGGAACGTGCGTTCGCTCATGGCGGCTTCGCTGGCCAGGTCGCGCACCTCCAGTGGTTCGTGCAAACGCTCCCGTGCCCACTGCATGACGCGGGAAAGATCGCTGCGCGGTGTGGGACTGACAGGCGTCGGAATGAATTGCGCCTGGCCACCGCTGCGTTGCGGCGACATGACCAGGCGCCGGGCCACGGCATTGGCCACCTGGGTGCCGAAATCCCGTGCCACCAGATGCAGGCAGGCATCAATGCCTGCCGCGCTGCCGGCGGAGGTGATCAATTGGCCGGAATCGACATACAGCACGTCCGGGTCCACCAGAATGCCGGGAAACCGCTCGGCCAGTTCCGAGGTATAACGCCAGTGCGTGGTTGCACCGCGCCCGTCGAGCAACCCGGTGGCGGCCAAAACGAAAACACCGGAGCAGATCGACAGCAACCGCGCGCCCCGCGCATGGGCCTGGCGCAAGGCGGCGATCAGCTGCGCGGGCACCGCGGCGCTGCGGTCACGCCAGCCGGGAATGATGATGGTGCGGGCATCGGCGAGCAATTCCATGCCGCCATCGGCCAGTACCTGGATGCCGCCCATGGCACGCATCGGGCCTCGATCGACAGCGACGATACGATGCTCGTACCACGGGAAATCGAATTCAGGTCGTGGCAGGCCGAAGATCTCCACGGCAATGCCGAACTCGAACGTGCAGAGGCCGTCGTAGGCCAGAATCGCGACCATTCCTGGGGTAGGGTGCATTTGGCGGAAAGTTCCCGGTGAGTGTCTTGTACGCCACTGTAGCCGCAAGTGACTGGCGGATAAAGTCTTCCCACACCCGCCGCTACTTTGGAGTACAGCCCATGACCAGCCTGGTTCGCGAAATTCCCGCCGCCCCATCGGCCATCGCCCTGATGCACTTCAGCAACCGTCTGACGTTCGAAACCGATTGTTCCGATGTCCACGCCAGCCAGCAGAGCGGTGAAGTCGATTTCGTTCTGGTGGATGTTCGTGGCCCGCTGGCGTTCGAACGCAGGCATGTGCCGGGAGCGATCAACATTCCCGGGCGCTTGCTGAGCGCCGAAGGCTTGGCGGCTTATCCGAAAAACAGCCTGTTTGTGGTCTATTGCGCCGGGCCTCATTGCAACGGTGCCAACAAGGCTGCGGTGAAACTGGCGGCCCTGGGTTATCCGGTCAAGGAGATGATCGGCGGCGTGACCGGATGGCTGGATGAAGGGTTTGAGTTGAGTGTCGAGGTGCCACGGCCGGCTAATGCCGCGATTGGTTGCGAATGCTGATACCCAATCACCTCAGTGTGGCTTGGAGGCTGCCCACCACTCATCCAGAGTTGCCTGCAACCAGGCCAACACGTCGGCGTAGGCAGCATCGTCCTGCGGCCCTCGGGGCAACGGTGACTCATCACCGAAATGCGCATTGAGCATGGCCACCGACTCGGCGTTCCACTCCGGATGAAACTGCAACCCCAGCCGCGTCGGCCCGGCGCGGTACATCTGCTGTACGCATTGCGCGCTGCTGGCCAGCAGTTGCGCGGCAGGCGGCAGGTCGATGGCGTCTTCGTGCCACTCCAATACCTTCAGTGTTTGCCCATCGATAAAGCTCACTGTGGTCCATCCGGTTTCGCTGCGGTCCATCCGCCGTACATTCCCGCCCAGACTCAGCGCCAGCAACTGAGCCCCCAGGCATATGGCGAACACGGCCCCACCCAGATCCAGACTGCCTCTGAGCCATTGCCGTTCGGCCTCCAGCCAGGCCGGACCGGCGTTGGATTCATAAGGCCCGCCCAACAGGATCACCGGATCGGCGCTGACGGGCGGCAACTGACCGAGGTCGGCGCGAAACACCTTCAGCGGCAGCCCCCGGGACTCGGCCCAGAAGGCGATGGCACCCGGACCTTCGGCGGGGTGGTGCTGGATCAGGTTCAACGTGGGCATCGCGCTACTCTCGAGGGGACGCAAAGGGGGCAATTTTGCATCGTCATTGCGCGTTCACCTCAATGCTTCCCTCTTTGCGCCACTTTTCTATAAATATTTGTCGCCTCGGCGCAATTTACCCTCCTGTAGCCGCTCTAGACTGCCGGCCACTTCGGTTCCCGCTCACAAAGCGATGACCGAACGCTGCCAATCGAAGCTGCCAATAAAAGCCTCCGCACACAGGAGTTATAAATGAAGAAGCTAATGATGTTCGGTGCCCTGGCACTGTCGATGTTGTCCCTGACCGCCGTGGCTGAAGACGCCAAGCCGATCCGCATCGGCATCGAAGCCGGCTACCCGCCATTCTCGATGAAAACCCCTGACGGTAAACTCACCGGTTTCGACGTGGATATCGGCGACGCCCTGTGCGAGCAGATGAAAGTGAAGTGCACCTGGGTCGAGCAAGAGTTCGACGGCCTGATCCCTGCGCTGAAGGTCAAGAAAATCGACGCCATCCTGTCGTCCATGACCATCACTGACGACCGCAAGAAGAACGTCGATTTCACCATCAAGTACTACCACACCCCGGCACGTTTCGTGATGAAGGAAGGCTCCAGCATCAAGGACCCGCTGACCGAACTCAAGGGCAAGAAAGTCGGTGTGCTGCGCGCCAGTACCCACGACCGCTTCGCCACGGAAGTGCTGGTGCCTGCCGGCATCGACCTGGTGCGTTACGGCTCGCAACAGGAAGCCAACCTGGACATGGTTTCCGGCCGCATTGACGCGCTGCTGGCCGACTCGGTCAACCTGGACGACGGTTTCCTGAAAACCGACGCCGGTAAAGGCTTTGCCTTCGTCGGCCCTGAGTACAACGATCCGCAATACTTCGGTGGCGGCGCCGGCATTGCCGTGCGCAAGGGTGACAAGGAGCTGGCGGACAAGTTCAGCACCGCTATCACCGAAATCCGCGCCAACGGCAAGTACAAGCAAGTGCAGGACAAGTACTTCAAGTTTGACGTTTACGGCGAGTAAGCGAGCAGGCTGAAAAAATGGCAATCGTTGGCGCGGTTGCCATTTTTTTTGTGTTCCTGATTTATCCTGCCTGACACATATCCCGACTGTAGGAG
>NZ_AKJJ01000055.1:0-52702 GCF_000282395.1 Pseudomonas sp. GM55
ACCGGAGCGAGGGAATGCCGAGCCTTGGCGAGGCACCGAACGAAAGGGGCAAGAGCCCTTGGTTACTTGGGGCTTTTCCAAGTGACCCGCCGTCAGGGCGGAACCGTTAGCGGCCATTACCGCAGCAACGGATATGTACACCTGAAAGGACTACCAGGCCAAATTCGCAGCCTCACCGAATCGGCTGGACAACCCGGAATCTTCAGCCGTTTTCATCACCGCAAAAGCCGTTATCAACCGGGTTTTTCCCGCGTCGAAACAGACAATGAGCCTCTCTCGACCCTCATTGAGTCTGTGCCCATGCAAACCACCAATACGGTATTAATGATTCGCCCGACACGTTTCTCCTTCAATCAGGACACGGCGGCGAACAACCGTTTCCAGCGTCCGGCAGCCATAGCCGAAGACGTACAACTCAAGGCCCTTGCCGAGTTCGATGGCTATGTCGCCGCGTTGCGTCGGCACGGCGTCGAGGTCCTGGTACATAACGATCGCGAAGCACCGCATACCCCGGATTCGATCTTCCCCAACAACTGGTGGAGCACCCATCCGGACGGCACCTTGGTGCTGTACCCGATGCAGGGCCACAACCGGCGCCTGGAGCGGGACAAAGGTGTACTCGACGGGTTGCTGGACGCATACCGGGTCGAGCAGGTGCTGGACCTGTCCAGCCTCGAAGAGCAGGAGATTTTCCTCGAGGGCACCGGGAGCATGGTGCTGGATCGGCAGCAGCGGATTTGCTACGCCGGGTATTCCACACGTACCCACGCCCAGGCCCTGGATCAGTTGGTCAGCCATTTGGGCTACGAGTTGTGTGCGTTCAACGCGGTGGACCGCCAGGGCGTGGCGATTTATCACACCAATGTGATGATGAGTGTCGGCACCCGCCTGGCGGTGGCGTGCCTGGCGTCCGTACCTCAACCCGGCGAACGTGCGGCGCTGCGGGAACGGCTCGAATCCAGTGGCAAACAGGTCGTCGCCCTGAACTGGGCACAGCTGGAGTCCTTTGCCGGCAACATGCTGGAAGTACACAACGCAGCGGGCGAGCCGCTGCTGGTGATGTCGCGCACCGCCTGGCAATCGCTGGACGCCGATCAGCGCCGCTTGATCGAAACGCACACCACGCCGTTGCCGGTGAACATCGACACCATCGAGCGCATCGGCGGCGGCAGCGCACGCTGCATGCTGGCCGAGGTGTTCCTGCCCAAACGTTCCCCGGCTAGGAGCCGCTGCGATGACTCAGATGCGCCGGACTCACACCAAGGCGTTGCCTGAACGTGGTCGCCATGTGCGCCTGGGAACTGAAACCGCAGGCGTAGGCGATTTCCGTCAGCGTGGCCGTTGAGTCGAGCATCAGGGCTCGGGCCTTGGCCAGGCGTCGGTCGATCAGGTAAGCGTGCGGGCTTTGGCCTGTGGCGTTTTTGAATGCCCGCATGAAATAGCCTTCGGACAATCCAAGCAGGCCCGCCATTGCCGGTACGCTCAACGGACCATCGAGGCCGGCATCAATGAACTCATCGAGCAAGCGCATCCGCTGGCCGGTTATCGAGCCATGGGGCGCTGTCGACATGGCTTCGCTACCTGTCGCCCGCTCAGACAAGGCGAGTGCCCAGGCCTCCCAATCGTCGTCCACGGAGGCCTGCAACAGCGCGGCGCGCATTCGCCGGGCGAGGACAGTGGCTTGCTGATCGATGCGATTGTTAAAGGCACGATCCCCGACCAACGCAATGCCGTCGGTGCGTATCACCCGCAGATATTCACCGCCCTTGGCTGATTCGGACAATACGTCACACCCCGCGGGGA
Organism: Pseudomonas sp. GM55; assembly: GCF_000282395.1. Lineage (NCBI taxonomy): Bacteria > Pseudomonadati > Pseudomonadota > Gammaproteobacteria > Pseudomonadales > Pseudomonadaceae > Pseudomonas > Pseudomonas sp. GM55. Next base: position 1,804 of record NZ_AKJJ01000055.1, read on the forward strand.
TGAACGCCAGGCCGTTGGGCATGGCATCGAAGGGTTGTACCCGGTCGCTGCCGATCGCGTGCAGGCCTCGCTGGCTGTCGAAGGCAAAGCCGATTCCCGCCTGGGTCGCTACATATCGGGTGGCGTAGGCGCGCCCGGGGAGCAATTCGATCGCCCAGGGCCCGGCCTCGATGCGGCGGATCGGTTCGGACAAGAGCGGTGGCGCCAGGCGGTTTCGATGAGTCATGAACAGCATAGTAGTGAAGGTGAGGGGTAAAAGTCAGGTCAGTTTTCTGAAAGCCGCAAGATGGCGGCCGTGTTCAGACTGGGCAAAATCTCAGGGGGATAACTCATGCACAAACTGACTCGCGACGATATCGAACAGGCGGCTCGCAACGTTTACCAGGTAATGCCTGCCACCGCCCAGTACCCTTGGCCCTTGCTGGCCCAGCGGTTGGGTTGCACGGTGTGGGTCAAGCACGAAAATCACACGCCTACCGGTGCTTTCAAAGTGCGCGGCGGCATCACTTTCATGCACTGGCTCAAACGCGAGTACCCAGAGGTGAAAGGGATTGTCAGCGCTACCCGTGGCAACCATGGTCAGAGCCTGGCGCTGGCGGCGGGCGCATTGGGCTTGCAGGCGTTGATCGTGGTGCCGGAAGGTAACTCGGTAGAAAAGAACAACGCCATGCGCGGCTTTGGCGCTGAAGTGGTCGAGTATGGCCGCGATTTCGATGAAGCCCGTGAAGAGGCTGCACGCCTTGCGCACGCGCATGACCTGTTCCTGGTTCCGCCGTTTCACCCTGAGTTGGTCAAAGGCGTCGCCACTTATGCGCTGGAGTTGTTCAACGCGGCGCCAGACCTGGATACCGTATATGTACCGATTGGCTGTGGATCGGGGATCAGTGGGGTGATCGCCGCCCGCGATGCGCTGGGTCTGAAGACCCGGGTGGTGGGCGTGGTTTCCACAGAGGCGGCGGCCGCACAGTTATCGTTCGATAGCGGAGTCCTGTGCGAAACCGCCTCGGCAACCACCTTTGCCGACGGGCTGGCCGTACGCAAGCCAGTGCCAGAAGCTTTTGCCGTGTACGCGGCAGGTGCGGCGCGGATTGTAGCGGTCAGTGATGCGCAGATTGCCGAGGCCATGCGTGTGTACTACACCGATACCCACAACCTGGCCGAAGGGGCCGGTGCGGCGGCATTGGCAGCACTCATTGCAGAGCGTGAAGACATGGCGGGGAGAAGGGTGGGGGTGATTCTATCCGGAGGAAACGTCGACAGATCGGTGTATGCGCGAGTGATTGCGTGACAGAATCACGCCCCGATCCGGCCAGAGGCGCCGGACGCTGGTGGTGAAAAGGGGCCGCAGTTGAACGAACAGACATTGTCCATGCGCCTGGAACGCGTGGCGGCACATGTGCCAGCCGGCGCGCGCCTGGCCGATATCGGCTCGGATCACGGCTACCTGCCCGTGGCGTTGATGCGCCGTGGCGCTATCACCTCGGCGGTGGCCGGCGAGGTGGCGTTGACGCCGTTCCGTTCGGCCGAACGCACCGTGCGCGAGAACGACCTGGACTTGCAGATCACCGTGCGCCTGGCCAACGGCCTGGCGGCTATCGAGCCGGGAGACGGGATTACGGCGATCAGCATCTGCGGTATGGGCGGCGAAACGATCCGCGACATCCTCGACAGCGGCAAGATGTATCTGAGCGGTCGGGAGCGCCTGATCCTGCAACCCAACGGCGGCGAGCAGCCACTGCGCCAATGGCTGATGGACAATGGCTATCGCATCCTCTGCGAAGAAGTGCTGCGGGAAAATCGTTTCGACTACGAAATCATCGTCGCCGAGCGCGCCGGGCCGGTGATGTATACCGCCGAGGAGCTGTATTTCGGCCCGTTGCAGATGCAGGCCCGCAGCCCGGCGTTCCTGGGCAAGTGGCAGCGCAAGCTGCGCCAGAAGCAGAAGACCCTGGCCCACTTTGCCCGGGCGCGGCAGGCCGTGCCCGAGGACAAGGTGCAGGACATCGCGCGCCAGGCCCGGTGGATCACCCGGTTGCTGGCTTGAGCCCGTCCCGGAAGGAATGCGTCTGCGCTTACGCGGGCGATGGATCCCCCTTGTTCCCGGCCCCGGCCCCGGCATTGCCTTTGGCCTGGCGGGTGCTGCGACGCAGTTCCTGTGGCGTGCGCCCGACGACTCGCACGAAGCTGCGCAGCATGTGATCGGCATCGCCGAATCCGAAGCACCTGGCGATTTCCTCGAACGTCTGGTGCCCGTCCTCGACCAGTGGCCGTGCCGACTCGATACGCAGGCGCTCGATAGCTTTCGCCGGCGTCACCCCGACCGATGCCGCGAACACACGGCCAAATTGGCGCACGCTCATATGGGCAACCTCTGCCAGGCGTTCAACCGACAGATCATCACGCAGATGATCGCGCACGTAGCTCAGCACGGTGCGGATGCGGTCCGAGCCCGGGTCGAAATCCTGCAGTGAAGAGAACTGATACTGACCACCCGGTCGCCGATAGTAGACCACCAGCATGCGCGCGACAGCGCGTGACACTTCCTTGCCCAGGTCCTGCTCGATCATCGCCAGGGCCATGTCGATGCCGGCCGACATGCCAGCGGACGTCCAGACATTGCCGTCTTCGGTCCAGATTCGATCTCCGTCGACGCGCAGCGCCGGATAGCGTGCCTGCAATTGCGGCGCGTAGTTCCAGTGAGTGGTCGCGACACGACCGTCGAGCAGGCCGCTCTCGGCCAGCAGGAAGGCACCCGTGCAGACGCTGGCCGTGCGGCGCGCGCGGGGGGACATCTGCCGTATCGCCGCTGCCATCGGCGGCATCCTGTCATCGATCGGGGCGGTGGGGGCGCCGACGATGATGAGCGTGTCGAGCTGGTCGACAACCTGCAGGGCTTGCGTCGCGACTTGCAGTCCGCACGACGCGCTGATCAATCCGCCTTCAAGCGAGGCGACCGTGAATCGATAGCCCGAAGGGCGTGCACGACTGGCATTGGCGAAGGCTTCGAGCGGGCCGCTCAGATCGAGCAGCACGAAGCCCGAGTAGACCAGGAAACATATGTGACGCTGCATGCACGGAACATCCACAGTCTGATGAGGGCATAGTACGCGCTTGCTCTCGGGAAGGTCACGGGCCGATCCGCCTCATGCAAAGTGAGTGAGCAGGTCGGCCGAAATCCAGGGATATATGTCCATTTCATAGCGCCTTCTCGCCGTACCGTAACTGCACCTCCCCCACATTGCGGACGTGCAACATGACCTTCAATCGAATTCATCCCGGCAAACTCATCTCCTGCGCCACCTTGCTGGGGGCTATCCTGATGGCGCCCGGCATCGGTTTCGCCGCCGAGAACCCCTATGCCGATCCGGCCAAACCCGCGCTCCCGGCCTCCACCTTTCAATGGGATTCGAGTAGAACCGCGCTGGTCGTGATCGACCCGCAGATCGACTTCATGAGCCCGGAGGGTGCGGGCTGGTCAGTCTTCGGCCAGAGCGTTACCGAGCAGAACCTGGTACCGAATCTGACCCGGCTTTTCACGGCGTTCAAACAGGCCGGAGCGACCGTCGCCATCTCGCCGCACTACTACTATCCCCAGGATCATCAGTGGGAGTTTGAAGCGCCAGCGGAAACCGTTCAGCACAAGCTGGGTATGTTCGACCGCAAGGGCGCCCTGACGCTGGATGGATTCCGCAATTCGGGTGCCGACTTCATGAAGGAATTCAAACCTTTCATCGAAGACGGCAAGACCCTCGTCGCCTCACCGCACAAGTTGTATGGCCCGCAAAGCAACGACCTGATGCTGCAGTTGCGCAAGCAGCGGATCGACAAAATCGTCCTGGCCGGCATGGCCTCCAACCTGTGCGTCGAATCGCACCTTCGCGAGTTTCTGGAGCGCGGTTTCGAGGTGGTTGTCGTACGTGACGCCGTCGCCGGCCCGAAGCTGCCTGACGGCGACGGATACGGTAGCGCACTGGTCAACTTCCGCTACATCGCCAACGGTGTGATGACCACCGATGAAGTGGTGAAAAAACTGCAAGGGCACTGACCGTGGGCATGACCCATTTCATCAGCAGACAAGGGAGCCCTTGCGGCTCCCGAATCAATCGACTGGCACGGAGTCAGCCATGAGCGATAGCGAAAACCTTGGGCTCGATAGCCCGGACCGGCGGGACTTTCTGCTGCTGGGTCTGAGTGCCACGGCCTTCGTGGCCTTGTCCTCGGCACCTTGTCTGGCACTCACGTCCGTCAACTCTCCCGACACCAACAGCGGAAACATGACCATGAGCAAAGTGACGACCCAAGATGGCGTTGAAATCTTCTACAAGGACTGGGGCCCGAAAAACGCCCAGCCGATCGTGTTCCACCATGGGTGGCCGCTCAGCAGTGATGATTGGGATAGCCAGGCGCTGTTCTTCATTGGCCAGGGCTATCGCGTCATCGCCCATGATCGACGCGGCCACGGCCGCTCTTCTCAGGTTAGCGATGGCCACGACATGGACCACTACGCGGCAGACGTCGCCGCTTTGGCACAGCAACTGAACCTGCGTAACGCTGTGCATGTCGGCCACTCGACCGGTGGCGGGGAGGCGGCACGCTATGTCGCCAGGCATGGTCAGTTGCATAAGCGCGTGGCCAAACTGATTCTGATTGGTGCGGTACCGCCGGTCATGGTCAAGAGCTCGGCAAACCCGGGCGGACTTCCGATCGAGGTGTTCGACGACATGCGCAGGCAACTGGCAGCCAACCGGTCTCAGTTCTACCTGGATGTTGCCAGTGGCCCGTTCTACGGCTTCAACCGTCCGGCTGCCGCTGTTTCGCCGGGCATGATCCAGAACTGGTGGCGCCAAGGCATGGCCGGCGCGGCAAATGCTCACTATGAGTGCATCAAGGCCTTCTCTGAAACCGACTTCACGGATGACCTAAAGGCGATCACCGTACCCACTCTGGTCATGCACGGTGACGACGACCAGATCGTTCCCATTGCCGACTCCGCGCTGCTGTCGAGCAAGCTGCTGAAAAACGCAACCCTGAAGGTGTACGAGAAATACCCGCACGGGATGTGCTCGACGCATGCCGATGTGGTCAATCAGGATCTGCTGAAGTTCATTCGCGGCTGACCGGATTGAGCCATGGCTCTGCTGCTCGCGGGGCCATGGCAGGGTTCATGGACCGGCCGCGTCACTCTCCTTCCCCGAGTGCATGAGCGTCACTGCGTGCAACTCAAACTTGCCGGTGACTGGGCGGCAATGTTTACCGTCGGTCGGGTCAGGCGATGTAAATGTGACTCGATGGCTATTTTTTTCAGGAATAATTTATGAAACGATTCAGCTGCATAGTTACGCGGGTTTCAGCGAAGAAAACAGGTCCCCCCGGGCGCTGGATTCAGTACCGTTTGTCGAGCGTTTTGCTCGAAAAATGAACGATCGGGAAATGCAACGCTCCTATGCTCCAGCAGGCGGAACCTTCGAGATTTCGCGTTGCACTCCCTAGAAAAAGAATGGACGTATACCTCATCTGCATCGAATGGAATGCACGTGGGGATTTTTTTTACCTGAGACCTGGAGTGATAGTATGCCGTCATCACTGACTCGCTGGGCGAGTCGCTCTCTCTTGTAATACCCAAACTATTTTAGTTGCTTTAATCAATGTGAACTTGATTGTGCAGGCGTGATTAATTAATTCGCGTGCCTGGGGCATGGTCAATTCGCACTGCCGCAATAAGTGGAGATGTAATCGTGGATATACATACAATTATCGGCCTGTTCGGGCAGAAAGAATCCATGGAGTTTTTGCGTTTAGGAGTTGTTTACGTTCACCTGTTGGCTTGCTGCGTAGCCATTGGTCTGGTGTTTGCCAGCGATGCCGCAATGGTCAAGGATTTATTGAAAGGTCGAGTGTCGTCGGGGCACGATAATGATCATATGGCCAGTCTTCAGAAGTCTGTTTCCAATGCGCTGATATTCTTGTGGGTGACCGGCGCTGCAATTATAGGCATTGATTATCTTGATAAAGGAATGACCTATTTCGCCAATCCGAAACTTCAAGCCAAAGTCATTATTGTGTTGCTGCTGACATTCAACGGCATGTTGTTGCACCGCTATGTATTGCCGGCAATGATGAAGGCCGGGTCGTTGCTTGATCTGCAGATCAATGTGCGAATGTTTGCCCTGTTCTCCGGTGCACTGTCGGGCGTGTCCTGGTTGTATGCCGCGATGCTCGGTGTCGGTCGACCGCTGGCCTGGAAGTATTCGCTCACCGAGCTGCTGATGGCCTATCCGGTGTTGATCGTGCTCGGCTTTGCGATGATGGTGGCGTTGACTCAGTGGGCCCGTAAACGCAACGAGGCCGCGTCCACTCAGGAGCCTGTGTGGCTGTTCGCGGGAATTCCTGCGCGGTGAGCTGACGCAAACCCAGGCAAAGACGGGTGAAACCCTTTGCACCTTTCAAACATCAGACCCCCTCCTGGCGAGGGGGTTTTTTGTGCGTGCAGGAATTGGGATGTCAAAGAAAACCGGCTCGATTGGCCGGTTTTTTATGTCTGTCAGCGTGCTCTGGCCGAGTTCAGTTCCCGTGCCGCCGAACGAAAGCTGCCCATGTCGACCACTGCACAGAACGCCCGAAGCTGATTTGACTCCATGCCCCCCGCAGGCCCGGACAGTAGAAGCCAATCAACCATTCGACGAGGGGGAGGGTAGCAAGGTCGGTCTCGAGCCTACCGCTCATCGCCAAGCCATAAAATAAGCTTTGACATCATTGGGGCTTTGGTTGAGTATTAAACCATCGCACACGATCAAATCGGATGCGAACACAAGCAACGACAACCCTTGCCGTTTGGAGATTCAGCCATGAACACCGGAAGCAGCCGCAAAATGATCAGCTCTACCGCTCAAGCTTCCCATGGCCACAACGGCAACAACTGGATCATTGCACACGCCAATTGATGGATGTGGTCTTATTAAAAGCCACAAATATCGCATACGATAATATCGCACTAAACTTTAAATCCTGAGGGAATCACCATGAGCAGAATCGAAAAAGTACTGGCTACCGGCAAAACCCACACCACTCACAGCAGTGTCGGTGGTCACATCGGCAACCTCGATATCGAGCTGTCGTCGCCCGGTTCCGCCCAGCCGGCCCACGTCTTTACCGCCGTCCAGCCACACCCGAAAGCCGAGCAACTGTTTGCCGGTGCCTGGTCGGCCTGCTACACCGCGGCAGTGGGGCTGGTGGCCCAGGAGCGCAATATCGTGTTGCCGGCGGACATGGCCGTCGACATTGAAGTAGACCTGGGCCAGACTGGTCCTGCGTATTTCCTTCAGGCCCGACTGACACTGCGCGTGCCAGGGCTGGCACAGGATGTCGCGACCGAACTGGCGCACATCGCCGATTCCATCTGCCCTTACTCCAAAGCCACACGCGGCAACATCGACGTTGCCCTGAACGTTATTACGGCGTAAAGCCTGGAAGCCTATACAAATATCGCATGCGATTAAAGCGTATACGAATACAACTGACTGTAATTCTGAGGAAATCATCATGAGCAAGATCGAAAAAGTACTGGCCAGCGGCAAAACCCACACCACCCACAACGCCGCAGGCAACACGTCGCGTGGCCATAACGGCAACCTCGACATCGTGCTGTCGTCCCCTGGCAGCGACACACCGGCACATGTGCTCACCGGCGTTCAGCCACACCCGAAAGCGGAGCAACTGTTCGCCGGAGCCTGGTCGGCCTGCTACATCGCAGCGGTAGGGCTGGCCGCCCAGCAGGCGAAAGTGACACTGCCGGCCGACACGGCCGTCGACATTGAAGTCGATCTGGGTCAGACCGGCGCGGCGTACTTCCTCCAGGCCCGACTGACGTTGCGTGTACCGGGGCTGGATCATGGGGTGGCGACTGAGTTGGCCCACAACGCCGATGCCATCTGCCCGTACTCCAAGGCCACACGCGGCAACATTGATGTCGACATCAATGTCCTGACGGCATGACCCACTCGAAGGCCGGCTCACCGGGGATTTTCCCGGTGAGCCGGCCTTCGGTGTTTATGCGCATTTCCGATATCATCGCGTACGATGTATAGTCTCGGTCTCGCAAGCTTGACCCAAGAGAGCCCCCATGAAAAACACCGGCAAGATATCCGCCCTGGATCTCAAACTCTCCGACTTCCTGTGTTTTGCGGTCTATTCCACCAACCTGGCGTTCGGCAAGGCCTACAAGCCGATGCTTGAACGGCTCGGTCTGACCTATACGCAATACATCACCCTGGTTGCGCTGTGGGAGGAAGATAACCAGACCGTTGGCAGCCTCGGCGAAAAGCTGTTTCTCGAATCCAACACCCTCACACCGATTCTGAAGAAGCTGGAAGCGATGGGTTATCTGCTACGCCAGCGCGACCCGGAAGATGAACGCCAGGTGCGGATCAATCTCACAAAAGAGGGACGAAAACTGCGTGAAGACCTCTCCGAAGACGGCTTCCCGCAAACCGGCCTTGATCCCGACGACTTCGTGCAAATGCAGAAGGCAATTGTGAAGTTGCGGGGCAATCTCATTCGGTCGACGAAAGACAGAGAGTAAGCCGTATCGAGTAAAGTGAGTGGTCCCCCCGATTTCGGAGTGAACGCCCCCCACTAATGGGTGGTATTGCTTAGCAGTATTCGCGTCTTCATTCGCACCATATTTCAATATCCGGCCAATGTTTGCGGGGCATTCAGGTCATCGCCCATCTATTGCTGCAAGGGTGGCAGGGTAATTGCTGAATGAGTTTGTCCCATTCATGAAAGGTGCAAAGTCGGGAAGCTGTGGAGCTGTCAGTACTCCATTGATTGATCGCATGTAACCATCGGTTTGCATCACGAAATACCCCTGGCTACTCAATAGAAGTACTGCAGTCATCCTCTGCGCCCGTCCAGGGGAAATGCTAATGAGCCACTCCAGACATACGTGTGCGCAGGTAGCGCTGCACGGGTTATCGGCATTGATCATTCTATGGATGATGTGCACCAGCTCTTACATGACCTTATTCAATGTCCCGGCAGGCCTCAAGCTGGCCATTGTCGACTTGAATATTTCCCTGGCGACATTGTTCATTGCGTTTCTCCTGTTGATCAGACCTTTCGTTCGCCATCTTTTGTGTTTTCTGGTTTGCCTGCTGACGGTAACGCTGGTGGCGGCCGACGAACCTCAGGGCAATGACAATCAAAGTAATGATAAGTGGCTGGAGCCGGCACGCTCCAGGCTCATGCATGTGATTGGCGGGATGCCGTTCTTTCCGCATCGGGCCAATACCACCGGCAATCTGGTCTTGAATGTGAAGGACTTCGACAATGCCCAGGTCTGTGGCGCTTGCCATACGGAGATCTACAGGCAGTGGCGCTCGTCGATGATGTCCCAGGCCTGGGATGAACCCATCTATCGGGCCTTGCTCAAGCGTGCGAGTTCGGCCACCGAGGGCAAGGTCGATAATTTCTGCACCGGCTGCCATACCCCGATCGGTCTCACGACCGGGCAGATCAATTCAGAAGTCAACCGTTCCTCGATTGAAGACAGCGCGAAGAATCATCCGATGCCCGGGGTCGATTGCGAGACCTGCCACAACATCAGTGCCCGCACGGGCCTCGATAACGGCGCCTATGTTCTGAGCCCCCGGGCACACGGTAAACCGACCAAGTTCGGCCCACGTAAAGATGCCGTTTCGCCTTATCACGACACCGTGTATTCCGCTTTGCACACGCGCTCGGACTTTTGCGGAACCTGCCACAACGTCACCCACCCCTTCAGCAGTGTGGCGGTCGAGCGCACCTATGACGAATGGCAGGAGAGCGCCTACAGCCTTAATGGTGTTACCTGCCAGAGCTGCCACATGCCGGGTTTTGCGGGCAAGGCCGCGATCATGGGGCCAGACCGCGAGGAGGTCGCCTCGCATTGGTTCAGCGGAGCCAACGCGATGATGCTCAAACATCTCGGTCAGGAAGAGGGCGCGCAACGCGCGCGCGACATGCTGGCCCGCGCCGGGGAAGTAACCTTCCAGCAATTGCCGGCAGCCATCATTCCCGGGCAATACACCTCGGTAGCGGTCAAAGTTACCAATGTCGGCGCCGGGCACAAGCTGCCGACCGGATTTCCGGAGGGAAGGGAGATCTGGATCGATTTTCGGGTGCTGGATGCCACTGGTCGCGAACTCTATCGACTGGGGGCAATCAAGGACGGCAAGACCGAACACGAAACGCGAAATTTCAAAGTGCACATAGGCGACAAGGACGGCAATCCGTTGGACGTCGAGGTGTGGAATGCCACGCAAATTCTCTCGGACAACCGCATTCTACCCAAGGGCTACGATATCGGGGAGTTCTCCTTCCTGGTGCCGGCCGACGCCGTCGGGCCGCTGACCCTGACTGCCGAACTGAACTACTGGCCGTTTTCGCAGAAGCTGGCCGACTACCTGCTCGGCAAGGACAAGTTAAAGGTGGAAATCACCCAGATGGCCAAAGTCACGCAGAGCGTCCCCCTGTCGACCAGCCTGTCAACCGCCGGGTCGGATACGGCGCACTTTTAACTGCCCCGTCAAAGACCAGCTGAACCTCGTATCGAGGTTCAGCCCGTTGCCCTGCAAACGTTTTAACCTTGAAGCGCTTCCATCAGCACTTGTACCAACTGCCCACCTTGCGGAGTCGCCCAGCTTCCAGCCAGTTCGGCAATCAGTTGGTTGGTGCTGGTCAATGTCACACCGCCCTTGTCCATCCGGCGCAGGGCGATGTCATCGGCCATGACGCTGGGTGAACCGCCGCCATCGGCAACGACCTGAACTTCGAAGCCATCACGTACCAGGCTGAGTGCCGGGTAAACGGTGCAGACGTCATTGGTGACACCGGCAATGATCAGTTTTTTGCGGCCGGTTGCCTTGACGGCCGTGGCGAAGTTTTCATCGTCCATGGCATTCACGATACCCAGCCGTTTGACTCGCGAAGCGAACTCGGCAGGCAGGATTTGCTCCAGTTCACTGAGCAGTGGGCCTTGTGCATACTCTTCCATGCTTGAGGTCAGCACGACCGGCATCTTCAGGATGCTGGCGGCTTTGGCGAGCATCAGGGCGTTGCGTTTCAACTCTTCGAATGGAATGGATTTGACCCAGCCCATTGTCCCCACCTGGTGATCGATCAACAGCAGGGCGGCATTGTCGGCACTGAATTTTTCGTAGCTCATGATGACTCTCCTGATCGCAGGCTGGGGGTGTTTTGTCCGGCTAACGGAATTGCAGGGTTCCGAACGCACCGCGCCGGTTGGTCATGGCGGTGCTCCTCAGACGTGATGTGGTTATCATTGATCAATCCGGATTCGGGATAAATCCACTAAAAACGAAATGACTAATCCACTGATGGGATAATGCTTTGGAATATCTCAACGATATGGCGTTGTTTGTCGAGGTGGTGAAGGCGCGCAGTTTCAGTCGTGCGGCAGAAACGCTGGGGATCCCCAACTCGACCCTTTCCCGGCGTATCAGCGAACTGGAGAAGGGTATCGGTCTGCGCCTGTTGCACCGCACGACACGCAAGATCGAACCGACCGAGGCGGGCCAGCTGTACTTTGAACGCTGCAAACGGATCGTCGATGAAGCCCGTCTGGCTCATGAGCAGTTAGGGGAAATGCTGGCCCGGCCCAGTGGGCTGCTCCGGGCTTCGCTGCCAGTGGACTTTGCCACCGTCTACCTGGCGCCATTGATCGCGGATTTTGCCCGACTCTATCCCGGGATCCGCTTCGAGTTCGATCTAAGCCCGCGCCAGGTGGATCTGATCAGTGATCCGGTGGATGTGGTGATTCGTATGGGAGAACCGGCAAACTCGAATCTGATTGCCCGCAAACTCGCCAGTTTGCGGCGCGGCCTCTATGCCTCGCCCAGGTATCTGGAAATGTTCGGTGCCCCTGAGCAGCCTTTGGACTTGAGACGTCACGAGTGTTTGCGATTGCGCGGTTCAGCTGCAGACCGCTGGACGTTGTCCGGCAATGCAGGCCGCGTGGAAGTCGATGTGGGTGGACGATTCGAACTCAACAGCGTCGGCATGCTCAGACGCCTGGCATCGCTGGACTTGGGAATCGTATTACTGCCCGAGGGCATCGCTGAGCAAGACCTGATCAACGGAAAACTGTGCAAGGTATTGCCTGAATGGCACGCAACCCCCGTTTCAGTTTTTGCGCTGACCGAGACGCGTCTGTTGCCGGCGAAAACACAGCGGTTTATCGAGTTTCTTCGCGATAGGTTCGAGGCTATGGGCTTGTCATGAAAGCCAGGGTTTTCGGGCTTGTCAGGACTTCCAGGGAGGGGAGCTTTTTCGGCACTGTACCGAGTGCAGTGGGTAGCGCCTTCAGCCTTGCTCTCGAAACATCAGCACCAGGACGGTGGGCGAGTTCCTGCGGCAGGAGCGAGTCGGGGTTCAGGCCTGTGCCGCGCTGGCGAGGGCCAGAACCCATTCGACGAGCGGATCAGGCCACACTCGTAGGACTGGCCGGGCTTCCACCCCATTCGAGGAAACGGATCTTGTGAACCTCACCCTCGCTGTCTTCGTAGACCAGGGTCACCGGTACCATGCCGGTCTTGTCGGATGTATCGGTGCGCTGCAGTACCCGCTTCACATCGATTTCCATTCCGTAGTGGTATTCGACGGCCGAGACATGTGCGCCGGGTTCTTGCAGACCGTTCTGGTCAAAGACACTGGGTGCAAGACTGGAAATCACGGCACTGACAATTGTGGCCATATTCATAACGCTGTACCTCTGTTGTTTTTCGCTTGACATGGACTTCATGTGACACGCCTTGAAAGTGAAGTTCACTTCACCGCGACGAGCGTACCGGCCTGAGTCGCCTGTAGTGGCTTCTGGCTCCCGGCAATTCCCCGCGCTTGACACCTCTCGACCATTCGTCCTGTAAACGCCGTATTTGTTGGGTCAAACACCTTTTTTGGGTGAGGTCATAACATGTCATGACGGATTTTCGCGCAAGGTTTCACGCGGTGGCTGTGACGATTCATGGAGCGAAAACGGGGGAGAAATGCCAAGTGCTCTGGCTGTATGTACCCGGGCGCAGGAGAGCGGCTGTTGGTCGGATGGAAGATGGATCCGGGTTTCATGGATCTGTCTGTTTATTGAGGTTTTCAGAGGCGTTTAAAAACAATGGGTTGGAGTATGAACCTCAGAGTCTTGTGATGATGTATGGGTCTTGAGGCTCGAATTTTCATCCAACCTAAGTCTGATTTTCGAACGTCTGGAGCCTGGAACATGCCACTGGTGACCGGCGTCATCCCGGGTTCCCTGCTATTAATCAATGAGTACTTGAGTGCTGATCTTTTCGGGAGCGCGTCATGAATCCATTCATCCGCATCGGCATTGCCGACGATCATCCGATGTTGCGTGAGGGTGTCGCCAATACATTGAGGAAACGGGCGGATCTTCAGGTCGTGGAGCAGGGCGCCAATGCAGACGATGCCAGGGATATTGCCCAGCGGATGCGGCCGGACGTGATGTTGATGGACGTCAATATGCCGGGCGATGTTTTCGCCGCGGTGCGGTTCATTTCCACTAGGCTGTCGGATGTGAAGGTGCTGATGCTGACGGTTTCGGAATCCGAAGATGACGCCTTTCTGGCACTGGAGGCCGGCGCGCGCGGGTATGTGTTGAAGGGTGTCAGCGGACCGGAACTGGTCCTGGCGATCAGGTCGGTTGCCAAGGGTGAGACGTATATCACCCCCGAGTTTGCCAACAAACTGCTGAATAACAGCAAGCAACACGAAGCGGAAATTCACAAGGCTGATCTGACCCATCGCGAGGAGCAGGTCATCCGTGAAGTTTCAAAAGGCCTGACCAACAGGGAAGTGGCGTCAAAGCTGTTGATCAGCGAAAAAACCGTCAAGCACCACATGGGCTGCGTGATGCAGAAACTGCACGCCCGAAATCGTGTCGAAGCGGTCGCGGCTCTACGGCGTTATACCGAACACGAAGCTATCGGACGCCTTCACATCGGCGCAGGGGAAACACCAATGGATTCCCGGAGCGGCTCCTGACTAGAGTTTGAACTGTGCATTGACCGACGTGCCCGTGGCGCCGGAGTCGATGCTGAATAACCCGCCCAGAGATTCAACGCGATAACGCAAACCGGCGAGCCCCAATCGGGTTCTGCCGGATGTCTCTTGCAGCATGGCGTCCTCCGCCATACCTGGGCCACTGTCCCTGACGCTGATGTTCAATACTTCATCCATGTATTGCGCCTGGATGACCTGCCCCTCGCCGTTGGCATGACGGTAAGCGTTGTTGAGGGCTTCTTGCACAAAACGGTACAAGCAAAGTTTGAGCGGCAGTGGTGCGGCCTTCGGTAGCGGACCCAGGGTCAATGTGACCTTGGTGCCAGTACGTTGCTCGTGCCGTTGCGCCACCAGTTGCAACTCTTCCACCAGGCTCACTTCGTTGATTTCCGGCAGTGCCAGGCCTCGTGATAAATCGCGGACCTCACGCAATGCGTCGGTGGCGGCGCCACGAATGGTTTCCAGAGATTCCTGATCGACTGCGGAGCAGTTTTCGGCCAGGTCGTCGAGCCGGATCAGAATCAAGGTCAATAGCTGCGCCGGCCCATCGTGCAGGTCTGCACCGATGCGCCGCAAGGTGAGTTCGTTGACACGGGAAAACTCCTGGGTAGCCGTCGCTATCTTGCGTTGGAGTTCGGCATTGCTGAGGTGTAACCGGGTTTGCTCCTGCAACCGTAAGTGCAGTGCCACTTGTTGTTGCTGGATAATCCTGTCACCGCGTCGCACGATGAAGAAAAGCAGCGTCAGCATGGCCAATGTCGCGGCGCCAACGACCTCCCATACCTCCTGTCGGACCCGATTTACCTCGCGCTTGAGGCTATCGGCCTTTTCATAAAACTCGCCCACCGCGATGATATTCCCGGAACTGGAATCCCTCAGGGGCGCGTAAATCTCATAGAGCGGCACGTTGAGCTCGCGCTCGAACTCGTTCTCATCCTCGTCCAGGTCTTTAAGGTCGGTGACCACTTTGCCCTTCAGTGCCTCGGCGATCTCATCCAATGGAAACTTGCGGTTGGTGAGGGCTTTATTCGTGCCGTAGATGACCGTGCCATCTGCTCGCCAGATCTTGACCGAGACAATGTGATGTTTCAGCGAACGGCTTTCCGTGAGGCGGTCCAGGGACTGGGCACTTGCGGCCGAAAGGCCGTTGTCCCGGCTCATCTCCTGCACATAGGGCTCCAGAAACGTATCCATGTACTGAGCGCCAGCTTCTGCCGCACTTTGTACCGCGGCATTTTCTATTCGCTCGGTGACCAGATTGCCGACGAAGAACATGGTCAGTCCCAGGATCACCGCAGCGGCAATCACAAACTGGGTCGAGTGACTCAGCTTGCGCGCCTGGCCCCTGATCCGCATGTGCCAGACGCTATTGCGAACCACGTCGGAAACCGGGGCTGGTTCGACCAACACCTCAGTCTCCTGCGCGATCAAAGTCTTGTTTTCCGATTTGGCTTTTGCATCTTTTGCCATCGTCCTGCTTCCCTGATCATCGTGACAAGTCGGCTGGAAACCCTGCAACCCGACGGATATCCGGAGATTGGCTGTCGGCGCCATGCCCATGACTGACAGTAGTTCACTGCATAGCGATCCGACAGCTTCACTGATGGACTACACACCACGGATGATGTTCAGGCTCATTGCCCTGGCGAAGTTCAAGCTTGCGCTGTGCTGACCTTGCCACTGGCTGTGGAGTTTTTCCGGACCGCTTGATACAGCAGGCTGGATACCATGAACCCGAGAATGGCCAGCAGACTCATTAGCGAGAAGACGTAGTTGTAGCCCTGTTGACCTGGGAAGTGGTCGAGTATTGCGCCATAGATGACGTAGGCAAACATGCCGGGCGCATAGCCGATCAGGCAACCAATGCCAAAGGCTGAGCCGGTGATGTGCGGGGCAATGCCGACCTCACCCATGGGGGCCCAGAACACGCCGCGCATGGAAAAAACAATCATCGCGAAGGAGAGGGTGGCGGCCATGCCGGCGTAGATGAAACCCGGGCTTTTCGGGATGAGCATAATGGCGCCCATCAGCGGCAGTAACGCCAGGAATGCCCATTTCAGATAGCGGCTGGAACTCTTGAACTGCTTGTCGGCAATGAAACCGCCGGCGGGGCCGCCGAGGATCTTGAGGAAGTACTGGTTGATGATGCCATAGGCGCCCACCAGGGCTACGGGCAGTTCGTACATGTCCTTGAGGTAGGGAATGAAATAGGTCAGGCCGCAGTACACGATGTAGACCATGAATACGTTGAGGCTGACCAGCCAGATACCCGGCACCTTGATGGCCTCGAGCAGGTTCGACAAGCCGTTCTTGGGCTTGACGGTCGACTGGGTATTGCCGCTCTTGAGCAGCAGCCAGGTCAGGGTCCCGGCAAGAATATCGATGACCGAGTAGAAGAGGATCGCCGACTTCAGACCGTTTTCACCGGAGCCCATGGCGACGAACACGCCTAGCGCAGAGAAGGCGACCAGGGTATCAATGACGCCACGCCCGCCTTCGAGCAGGCCGAACAGGCGACCCTGTTCCTTATCGTCGCCCAGGTTGCGGATGGCTTTGAGCAGCGAAGGCCAAAAGATGCAGTCGGCACACACCGCCAGCAGGCAGAACACAACCAGCAGATTATTGAAGGGCGGAAAGGTTGCCAGGTAAAGCCCGAGGCTGCCGGTACCGATCAGGCCGAGGGGGATCAGCTTGCGCGTGTCATACCGGTCGGCGAGCATGCCGCCGACCACGAACAGCGCGGTGGCGATGATCGCGTTGGCGCTCAGCAGCACGCCGATTTCAGTGTGGGACAGCCCCATGAATTCCTGCATGGGGATGTAGAAGGCGTCTTTGAGATTCGCCAGCTTGTAGATGGTGCCACCACCGAGGATGAGAATCAGGAATCTGAGCCATTTGGCCTTGTCTTGGGATGTCATTATTGTTCTCCAGGCGTAATTGGGTAGGCAGTGCCGGTCGGCACGTCAGGTTCAGGCGCTGGCGCAATGAGCCAGGGTCAACTCGGCCAGTGTCCGGAACTCGGCCAACAGGCTTCGTACGTAGGCGACCTGGTTGTTTGCCCAACGGTGTTCATCGGCCAGCATTCGCTCCAGCGAGTAGCCTTCCGGCAGCGCTGTTTCACTCATTTCCCGGTACGCAATGAACGGGTCGGCGGCTTCGTCAAGCTGGCGGAACGCCGGGGCGACGTAGTGGTTTTCCTGCTCGAGAATGAAGGCGATCACTTGCGGGGTTGACTCGCCGAGCATCAGCAGTTCGAACAACATGCGAGCGTTGGGCAGGTCGTCTTCGGCACAGCCCTGCAGCACGCCGTAATGCCCGAAGCCGTTTTGCTCGGGGACGATGCGCACACCCTTGAGGTGGGTCTGGCGTATGTGCGGCGCCAGGGTGCGCAGTGCCGCTAGGGGCTGTTCGCAGGCGTTGATCATGTTGCCGAAATCGAACAAGGCATGCAGCCGTGGGTGGTTCAGACGGTTCAGCAGTTGCGCGATTTCAGCGCTCTTGAGTTCCTCATGCTGCTCGAAGTCGAAGAACAGGTCGTGCTCGTCTGCCTGTTGCGCGAGGTAGTCGAGATCTGTCTCGATCAGGTCCATGACCCGGGACAGCGCCCCTTCGTAGCGTGAGTAGACACGGATGTTGCGGGTGCCCAGCGCCTTGGCAATGGCGATCACTTGATCGACATCTTTTTTCAAGGTGCTGCTGATTTCCAGATGCACATCCAGGCCGAGTGCACTGGCCTTGGCCGCGAACGCCTGGAGCTGTGCAGGTGTCATTTGACTCAGGCTGTTTTCCTCACCGTCGAGCAAGTGCAGGCTCAGACCCTGCAGTTCGTGGCGATAGGCAAAGTCCAGCAGGTCGCCAGGGGTGACACGGCCGTGGGTCAGGTTGGTCAGCAGGGGGTAGGCATGTGCAAACAGGCGCAGTTGCCCGAGTCGGTCGAGCAACTGGCGGGCCAGTGCCTCGTTCAGTACGGGAGGAGCAGCGGCCTCGACAGCCTTATGGCTGAGCAAGGCGTTGAATCGTTCCTGGATCTTATTGTTCATTCGAGTCGTTCCTGGTTCAGACGCCGGGTCTACCGGCGCAGCCTTTATCGCGCCAGTCAGGAACTCTCGATAGATCCATTATCAGTTAAATCATAAGACCACTTGCCTTGCGTCAAGTGGCCTGCTGCAGATAGCCCAATTTGCTCAAGGCCTGGGCAAGCGCTTCGACGCGCGCGCGGGCCTGGTCCTCAGGGGTGCTGGCAAAACCGATCAGTAGCGCCGGTGGCAAGACATGCTCGACGCAGTAGTCACTCAGGGGATAGGTATGAATGCCATGCTGGCCGAGCTCCCTGGCCAGGGTGTCGTCGTCAAGATGCGCGGGTAACCAGGCGATCAGGTGCATGCCGGCTTCCACGGGCGTGATCCTGAAGAAAGTGCCCAGCTGTTGCTGCAGTTGTTCGACCAATGCTTGCTGGCGAGCCTGGTACAGCGCACGCATTCGCCGAATATGACCGAGAAAGTGGCCTTCGCGCATGAAGTCTGCCGTGACGGCCTGTAGCAGTGTGGGCGGGCTGCGATCCATGACCGCCCGCAGGGTGCAGAAGGGTTCGATCAAGGCGTTCGGCAGTATCACGTAGCCCAGTCGTAGCGAAGGGAAGAGCACTTTGCTGAACGTTCCGGCGTAGATGACCCGGGCCCATTGGTCCATGGCATAGAGTGCCGGCAGGGGGCGGCCGTTGTAGCGAAACTCACTGTCGCAGTCGTCCTCGATGATCCAGCTTTGATTGCGCGCAGCCCAGTCGATGAGTTCCTGGCGCCGGGCGTAACTCATGGTGATGCCCAAGGGATGCTGACGAGAAGGGGTGGTAAACACCAGGCGGGCGTCAGGACATAGAGCCAGGCCTTGCTGGATATCGATCCCCTGTTCGTCGATACGCAACGGCACGACCAGTCCCCCTTGGGCCTGCAGCGCAATACGCGCCGCGATATGTCCGGGATCCTCCATCCAGAAGCTGTCCTGCGGATTGAGCAAAAGCATGCCCAGCAGGTTGAAGGCTTGCTGGGCGCCGGAAACGATGACCACCTGCTCGGCACTGCAGTCGATGCCCCGGGCATCGAAGACGTATTCGGCAATCGCCTCGCGCAGGGCCAGCAATCCTTGCAGTTCGCCATAGCCGAGCATGGCCTTGGTCGGCTTGTGCAGGTGGCGGTTCAACAGCCGCTTCCAGACAGTTTGCGGGAACGCATCGTAAGCGCTGTGACTGGGCAGGAACGAGGTCGGGCTCCCGGTCGCCCAGTCAGCATAGGAAACGCCTCGGAAATGATCGCTGCGCAACGACAGCATGGACTGGCTCAGATCGGACAGGCGAGGAGGCTGGCGCTGGTGCGTGTCGTCATCAATACCGCGGCCTTCCCATTCATGGCCGACATAGGTCCCGGCCCCGGTCCGCGACGTCAGGAAACCTTCGGCAATCAGTTGATCGAACGCATTGAGAATGCTGATTCGCGAAAGCTGCAGTTCTTTGCTCAAGGTCCGGGTGGACGGCAGACGTACGCCGCCCTGAATCCTGCCACTGAGAATCTGTTTGCGAATCTGCAAGTAGAGCTGGCGGTACAAGGGGATGGAACTGGCACGGTCCAGCTCGATACCTGACAACAGCAAACCGGCGGAGGATTTCATTATTCGTTCGTCTGGATGGAGTGTGGTCTGGCCTGAATGGCCGTCAGGCACCTGGATGCGAAAGGGTATCGAGCGGTACCGGATAAGTCATCCACCACAGGCATTGATGCGGTGGCCGGGGACGGCATTTTCCATGGCAATGAAAGGCCAGTACCATGACGGCCACCTCTTTGCCGATGCCAGCATTCAAGCCGGCAATTAACTCGGTGAATCGTTCTTCAATGGAGAGACACATGACATCAGGACAATGTCTTTGCGGGGCTGTACGTTTTTCCCTGGCGGTTGAACCGCGATTTTTTTATCGCTGCCATTGCTCCCTGTGTCGCAAGCAAACCGGGGTTGGCCATAATCTCGCCACGCTGGTCAAGGCTGGCGACTTTCGCTGGGACGAAGGGCAAGGTGCGATCTCCAGTTGGCGCAAGCCCAGCGGGTACAGGAATGACTTTTGCTCGCAGTGTGGCTCGACCGTACCCAATCCTCTTCGTGAGACGCCTTACTTCTGGATTCCGCTTGGGCTTCTCGATGTCGAGTTGAGCCTGGCGTGTGTTGGCGACTTCTGCACCGATGACGCGATGCCATGGGATGAACAGCGCTCGGAAAAAACTCATCGCGCAGCCCCGGATTCTCTTGGGTTTATTCTGCATGAGCTCCAGGTCGACACTGGCGAATAGAATTCTGAACGCTGCCCAGCACTAACCTGTGCTGGCATGGTCAATAAACCGCGCTCGACCCTCGGCGGTCGAGCTGCCCGGAACCGACCGGCCCCGCATCGGCAATTTGATCAAGGACAGTGAAAGCATGCTCGCCGCCACATAATCAGCAACAGCCTCCACCTGGTTCGGTGAATCGGGACTCGCCATACGGTTACCCCCTCAATTCCATTCGAAGATTTAACCCATGCACCTACGCAAAATTGCAGTTGGGCTGTCGGCCCTTGTTTTGCTCTCGACCGGGGCAGAAGCCCGCAGTCTGCTGGATCTGCTCAAACCGCCCGCCGCGCATCATGAACAAACGTCCCGCTCGGGCTCGATCAGCCAGAGCGCGGCCCTGGACCTCTACTCGAACAAACAGAGACAGGCATCGTTTGACGGCTGCGCCGATCTGTTCCCGGCAGCGAAACCGATCAACACCGCCACTGTGCCGGCAACCATGAAACCCCTGGCTTTGTGTTCCGACAATTTCGCAGTGCTGTACTCGCAAACCAGCAAGACCCCGCTGGTCGTGGTCGAACGCCTGAATGCAGCCCAGTTGCAGGATGCCAAAGGGGAGGAGCGCACCAACCAGTTCTACCCGGACCCACGCATCCCCAAGAGTGGGCGCGCTGAATTGAGCGACTACCGCAGCCAGCACCCGGCCGTGGACCGTGGCCATCAATCCCCGGCCGCCGATGCACCGACCCCCAATGCCATGGCCCAATCCTTTGCGCTGTCGAACATGGTGCCGCAAGACCCGAACAACAATCGCAAGATCTGGAGCAAGGTCGAGTCGGATGTCAGGAAGTTTGCCAAGCGAGCCGATGGCAACGTGTTTGTTTTTACCGGCCCGCTGTTTGACCCTGGCCACTCCACCATCGGCGACAATCAGGTCTGGGTGCCAACGCGCCTGTTCAAGCTGGTGTACGACGCATCGTCCAAACGTGCCTGGGCCTACGTGCTGCCTAACGGTGAAACCCGGATCGAGAGGCCGATGGACTATGAGACTTTCGTGAAGAGTACCGGGCTCAAGCTGCTGGGGAATCTACCGGTCACAGGTTCCGCAGGACGCACCTGACAGCAGGATGAGCTGCACCCCAAAGGCTGGATGCAACCGATGGGGTGTTTCATCGCCACGAACCACGCAAAAAGGCCCGGAAAAAAATCCGGCAAGAAGTAACAGTTTGTAAATTTGAACTATACCCAATAGGGCAATCGCTCCTGACCCCGGGACATGATGCCTCGACAGCTACTCGTCCCAGGAACTTCAACGTCAAACAGACCGAGAGATTCTGGTTATGAACGCTTTGAAAATCGCGGCCGGCGATGCGGGCCGGGATTCCTTTCGTGATGCCCGTGTCATTTTCCTGTTTGGCGCAGCGCTTCTTCGTCGTGATCGTGACCATGACGCAGGAACACGACGACAGCATCATTCTGTGCAATACCCAACCTGCAAGGTTTACCTGTTCAAGCAGTGAGCATTAGCCCACCTGTCCGGCTGCGTGCTGAACGTCGCCAGGCCCAGGTTCAAGACTCTGAAAAAGCAAGGAGTTTGCGATGGCTGATTCAAGCAAGAAAATGAGCCTGATGGGGCTCACGACGCTGGTCACGGTCAACATGATGGGCTCGGGTATCATCATGTTGCCCACCAATATGGCGCAACTGGGCGCCGTCTCGCTGCTGTCATGGATCTTCACCGCGATCGGCTCGATGGCCATCGCCTACTGCTTTGCCCAGTGCGGGGTCTTCTGTCCGCGTTCCGGCGGCTTGTCCGCCTACACCGAAGAAGCCCATTCAAAGTCGGGCTTTTTCCTCTGCTCGTACCTGTACTTCCTGTCACTGGCCATCGCCAACGTGGCCGTGGCCATTTCGGCGGTGGGCTACATGACGGCCTTCGTGCCCTGGTTGGGCACGGGGGCCATTCCGCTGTGCGTCGGCACGATCGCGCTGATCTGGCTGACCACCTTCGCCAACTTCGGTGGCCCGGGCATCACCGGCAAGATCGGCGCATTCACGGTGTGGGGCGTGATCATTCCGGTCGCGGGCCTGAGCATCATCGGCTGGTTCTGGTTCAAGCCTGATGTGCTGGCCGCCGCCTGGAACCCGAACAGCCTGCCGATTTCCGAAGCCGTCGCCAAAGCCATTCCCTTGACCCTGTGGGCCTTCCTGGGCATGGAATCGGCGGCCCAGGCCACCGATGCCGTGGAAAACCCCAAGCGCAACGTGCCGTTGGCCTGCCTGTTCGGCACCCTGGGTGCTGCCGTGGTCTATGTGCTGTCGACCACCGTCATCCAGGGCATCATTCCCAATGCTGACCTGGCCAAATCCACGGCGCCCTTCGCGTTGGTCTACGCCACGATATTCAGCCCGATGGTCGGCAATATCGTCATGGCCCTGGCGGTCATGGCCTGCGTCGGTTCGCTGCTGGGCTGGCAATTCACCCTGGCGCAAACCGCGAAGATGACGGCCGACCAGAACCTGTTCCTCAAGCTGTTCAGCAAGGTCAACTCGATGAATGCGCCCGTCGTCGGCATGATCGTCTGCGGCGTGCTGCAGACCCTCATGGCCCTGTCGACCATTTCGCCCGACGCTGCCGCCCAGTTCAGCAAGCTGGTCAGCCTGGCAGCGGTCACCAACCTGATCCCCTATATCACTGCGCTGACGGGCCTGCTGGTGATCATGCACAAAGCCGGGGTCTCATCGGCCATATACTCGCGTAACGTGGTGGTGTTGCTGATTGCAATGACGTACTCCCTGTACGCCCTGTATGCCTGCGGCAAGGACGCAGTGATGGGCGGCACCCTGGTGCTCGCGGTCGGCTACCTGCTGTATGGATTCCTCGCTAAGCGCTTCACCGAAGCGCCATCCGTCAATCAGGCCAGGGCCGGCAACCCTTAGGCGTGGCCATCAGGACTGCACAGACATCTGCATACGGGGAAACCGGACATGAACGTACCATTTGCCACAACCACCAGACTGCTGCTGGCCTTCGCACTCTCGACGCTGCCGCTAGTGGCCGGCGCCAACACCCTTGAACGCGTGCGCAGCAGCCACACCTTTACCCTGGGTTACTTGCCTGAACTGGCTCCTTTCAGCAAGCAGGAAGGCGACAAGGCCAGCGGTTATGCCATCGACCTGTGCCTGAAAGTCGCCGACAAACTCAAGAGCGAGCTGGGCCTGCCCGACCTGCAAGTGCACTACCAACCCGTAAAGATTTCGGACGAGGTCAGTGCTGTGAGCCAGGGCAAGGTCGATATCCTCTGCACACCGACTCCGCCGACCCTGGAGCGGCGCAAGATGATCAGCTACTCCATACCGATCTACACCGCCGGCCTCTCGGTCGTGGTGCGCAACGATGCCGCCGAACCCTTGCTCAATGTGCTCAATGGCAAGGTTGCCAATACCGGCCCGACCTGGCGTGCCAGCATCAACAATGGTCTGGCCAACCACACCTACGCCACCCTCGAGGGCGGGGTGACCGAAGACTGGATTCGCGAGCAGATGCGCCTGCTCAACGTGATCGCCTCGCTGGTGACCGTGGCCAACATCGACGAGGGCTTCAAGCTGGTTGCCGAGGGCAAGGCCGATGCCTTCTTCTCCGAACGCATGCTGCTGCGAAACGAAATCGCCAAGGAAGGCGCGGCGAAAAACCTGATGATCCTGGACCGCATCTTCGAGTACTCGCCGGTGGCAATGATCGTGGATCGCAACGACGAAGACTTCCGCTTGCTGGTCGATACGGCCCTGAGTGAAGCCTATTACTCGGGCTTCGTGGAAAAAGCCTACGACCAGTATCTGGGAGGGACCAACCTGACCGTGAAAAAACTGTTCAGGGTATATGCGTTGCCCTGATGGATTCTGTGTAGGAGCGAGCTTGCTCGCGATGGACGTTAACGAAAACGCGCCCTCATTGAATGAACGCAGCGCCCTTGAGTCCATCGCGAGCAAGCTCGCTCCTACAGGTGAGCAGCGTCAATTGGCGAAGACCATGGCGAAGTAGCCAAGGACCGTCAGCAGGATTCCCGAGACTGCAAAGGCTACGGGAAAACCGACCCAGGGCACGTTGCTGCCGATCTCCGCCGCGGCCTCGAGGCACGGTCCGGAATGACTGCGGGCGCCGGCCATACCGCCCATCAATACCGCCGGATTGATTTTCATCAAGTGATAGCCAACCACCCAGACGGCGATCGGCGGCAGCATGCAGGCGACGAAGCCCACCAGGAATATCTGCACGGCGAGCGTTCCCGTCAGTTGAGCGAGCAGGGTGGCGCCGGCATTGATCCCGACAATGGCAACGAACACCAGCAGGCCCATGTCCTCAAGGATGTTACGCGCAGCGTTTGGCGTATTGCCGAAGAAGCGCAGGCGCGAGGACAGGGACGAGACGATGATGCCCGACACCATCAGGCCACCGGCGCTACCCAGGCCGACCGAAGCGCCAAAGGCGGGGAACTGGATCAAACCGATCAGCAGCCCCAGGGTCATTCCGGCAAACAGTGTCAACAAATCGGTCAGGCTGCTGGGCCGGGCGATGACGCCGAACAATTCGCCCGCGCGTTGCACCGCGCCGGACAGGCCGGTGACGAAAAGCACGTCGCGGCGTTGCAACATAGTCTCCGGCCCCACGGGTAGTGGTACACCGCCACGCTGGATGCGAGTCAGCTGAAGCTGCCCGGCCAGGTCCAGTCCGCGGAACTCCTTGAGCTTCTTGCCGATGACGGCTTTCTCGGTGACCAGGATCTCCGCATGATCCAGTGTTACCGCGAGCGCCTTCGCGTCATCGACCTCCGGGCCGATCAGGCCGATGTTGGCGGTGAGGCCCGTACGTGTGCCTCCAAGGGTAATCACATCCCCCAACTGCAACCGGATATCAGGGTCTGCCCCTATCGCCTCATCGCCGTGATGCACATTGACGATACGATATTCAGGGAATCGAGCGAGCAATTCGCGGATGGTGAGGCCGGCAGTCGTGCGGTTTTCCAGGCGATAAGCACGCAATCCGAAGGCCTTGTCAGCGGTGAGGCCGTCGTCCTCGAGATCATGCATCCCATGCTGCTCCTCATAACGACGGGCTGCCGCCTTTGCATCGACACCCCACCAGCGCGGCATGTATTTGCACATCAGTACGATGCCGACGGTGCCCCAGATGTAAGTAATGCCATAGGACAGGGTAATCATCGCGGACACCCCCTCGACCGTGTCGCCCGGTGCGAGGTGGACGGCGCCTGAGGCCACCGCCTGTTCGGCCGAGCCGATGGCGGAGGACATGGTCGTGGCCCCGGCGAGGATTCCGCCGGCCGCGCCAGTCGGCAAGTTCAAAAGACGGGTGCCCACGACCACTACGGCCAGACTGAACACACTGCAAATGACCGCCAGGAGGGTGAACTTCAGCCCGTCATCCTTCAGGCTATTGAAGAAGGAGGGACCGACGCGCAAGCCGACTCCGTACATGAACAGGTAGTAGAAGAGGTTCATGGTGAACGTGTCGAGCTTGAACGTGACGCCATAGAGGGATGCGGCAATGGCGATGCCACAGCCAACCACGATGGCGCCGCCGACTGTACCCAATCCGTAACCCTTGATGGTGAAGCGGCCAATCAGCACCGCCAGGCTCACCACCAGGAACAGCAGCATGTAGGGGTTGGCATTGAGAAACGCAAAGAGTGCCTGCACGGGTTGATTCCCCCTTTTTCGCCACGTTAATGCCTGATGTTCGGAAACTTCAGGCAGTAGCGTAGCGTGTGAATCCGGGGCGGTTGACCCGCAACGCCATTTTCAGGCCGCAGCGCTCACGCTTGCGCCTTTTTCCTGCGACGCAACGTCATGCAGGGAAATCCTTGAAGTCTCCGGTAATGCCAGCCCGCCCGCCAGCGCGAGCAATGCAACAGCGATCAGATAGAACGCCGGCGACAGGTTGCTGCCGGTGGTGCTGATCAGCCATGTCGCCACCAGCGGAGCGGTACCGCCGAAAATGGTGTACGCCATGTTGTAGGTGATCGCCGAGGCGGTGTAGCGGGTACGGGTAGGGAAGGTTTCCGAAAGCAGGGCCGCCGTCACCACACCACACAACACCGCGCCAATCGCCAGGAGCATGACGCCGACGATGGACGCTGCGAACGAGCCGGAACTGGCCATCAGAAACGATGGGTACACGGCCACGATCAACAGCGCGCAAGCCGTCATCACCGTCACCCGACGCCCGACCCGGTCCGAATACAGCCCGGCCAGGGGGCAGATCGCCGCGGCGAACAGCAGTGCAATCAGTGATACCAGCAACGCCGTGGCGCGACTCAGGCCACCCGCGACTTGCAGGTAGGTCGCGAAATAGGTGGTGAACATATAAAACGACAGTGCCGTCAGGGACACAAAAGCGCCCAGGCAACAGATCGCCGCACCATGGTTGCGCAAGGTTTCCTTGAGTGGGGAGTGTGCGACCGCATGTTCCTGGGTCACCGCCTGGAATGCCGGTGTCTCATCGAGCTTCCAGCGCAAGTAAAGACCTACCAGGCCCAGGGGCGCGGCAATCAGGAACGGCAGACGCCATCCCCAACTGCCCATGGCTTCGGCCGACAATGACGCCTCGAGTGCGTAGGCCACCACGGCTGCCGCGGCAAACGCGGAAAATGTCGACACCGGAATGAAGCTGCCGTACCAGGCGCGTTTGTCACTCGGTGCATGCTCCATCAGGTAGGCACAGGCACCGGCGTATTCGCCACCGGCAGAAAAACCCTGAGCGCAACGGATCAGGGAGAGAAGAACCGGCGCCATGACCCCGATCGCCGCATAAGTGGGCAGCAGACCGATCAAGGTCGTCGCCCCGGCCATCAGCAGAATGGTCATCGCCAGGGTTCGCTTGCGGCCGATCCGGTCGCCGAGCATGCCGAAGAAAATCCCGCCAAGGGGCCGAAACGCGAAGGCCACGGCGAATACCGCAAAGGTCTTGAGCAGCGCGGCACTGGCATCGCCGCTAGGGAAAAATTGCTGGGCAATGGTCGTGGCCAAAAAGCCATAAACGGCGAAGTCGAACCACTCGACGAAATTGCCGATGCCGGCGGCCACAATCCCTCTTCTCAGCGTTTGCGGGCTGACTTGTTCCATCGTTGCGTTCGTCATGCTTGACCTCGACAATTCGTCAGTAAGCTATCGATTATCGGGGTAGGCTATGAGGCGACACACTTCAAAAGTGTCATCCGCATAGTCAACACCGACTTCGTGCCGTTGAATCACGCATGATTCGCGCCAGATTGACCGAGGGAGAGCAAAGGGCAATGTCTTCTCGAATTTGAAAAGCACCGAGGGTATTGTCGGTCGCCGGGACCCGTTCGATTTTTAAGGAATGACAATGACATTGACTGTCGAAAGCCTCGTCAGGATCGCAATGACCAACCCGGTAAACGCAGAAATTTCCGCTCGCTTGCCTGAGCTCGGTTTGAGCCAATGCATGCTCACTGCCGGTTGCCTGTTCCAGGCCGTGTGGAATCATCAGTCTCAGCGACCGCCAGAGTGGGGCGTGAAAGACTACGATGTCTTTTACTTCGATGACGACCTGTCGTGGGAAGCCGAAAATGAGGTCATCCAATCAGGTCAGCGTCTGTTCCGGGACCTCGACGTGAACATTGAGTTCAAGAATCAGGCTCGCGTTCACCTGTGGTATGGCCAGCGGTTTGGTGGGGATTATCCAAAACTTGAGTCGGCCAAGGACGGGATTGATCGCTACCTGATTGCCGGCACCTGCATCGGTCTGGATGTCGAAACGGGCGAGGTCTATGCGCCCAACGGTCTGGCCGACACAGAGTACGGGCTGCTTCGAATCAATCCGAAGAATCCCCGGCCGGACTTGTTCGATCAGAAGGCGAAAAGTTATCAGGCTCGCTGGCCCTGGCTCAGGATCATGGCGCCGCAAAGTTGAATCGGTTGAATGTCTCAAGCTGATATCATTGAAGAATTACAGGCTGAGTAGCACAACATGAACCGTCAAAAGAAACTGAAGCAGCTGTTCAAGGAGAAGGCCAAAAAGGCCAGTGCCAAACTGGCACCGAAGAACAAGCCTAAATACATTTGTAAAGCCGACCGATTGAAGCTGGCGGCTGAAGCCAGTCAGGACCCGGTCACTTCCTCTGAGAGCTGATCCTTGTAGCTCGCGCACCACTCGAAAACTCAAGCCCCAGGTTCTTTCGAGCCTGGGGCTTTGTCATGTAGCGGTCATGCATCATCGATGCGTTGCATCAAGGCAGACCTAGCGAATACCGCTACCCGCCATCGACTCTGGCACCCACTGCGCCGTCGACAGCGGCTCGATGTAACGGATGCCACCGTGGGGGCCGACCACGCCGTTGATGTTATAGGTGCCTTTGGACAGGTCGTAGGTCATGAAAGGGGTGGCGTCCGGGACTTGCTGGTCATAGCTCTGGCTGAAGAACGCGAAGGAGCCACGATACAACTGGCCACTGGTGTCGTACTGATCGGAGGCCACCGCGGCCCAGGTATCTTCATCCAGGTAAAAGCGGCGCTTCTGGTAGATGTGCGTCGCACCGGGCTTGAGGTTGCCCTCCACGACGTAGACCCGGTGTTTTTCCCAGCGTACGAAATCCGGGGCAATGAAATTGGGGGTGGTCAGCGATTTGGCGTTGCGCGCGTAAGTGAGTTTGTAGGTGTTGTAAGGCACGATCATTTCCTGCTTGCCGACCAGCGTCCAGTCATACAGCTCGAGTGCACGGGCGGTACCGGGGTTGGGTGTGTCGTAGGCCAGGATCGAAATCTGTTTGACCCGGCGCTGGGCAGGCATGTACTGCCAGGCGCGGCCAGGAAACTCTGTGGCATTGGTGGCGTTCTTGAGCATGATCGACTCGCCGGCTCGGCGCGCAGGCCCGGTGTAGGACAGTTTCAACTGATAATAAATGTCCGAGCTGCTGAACGGCTTCGACAGGTTCTCGTAAATCGGGAAGGACACGTATGCCTCGCCGGTGACAGCCAGGCTCGGTACGCCCGCCGTGTCGACGCTCCAGGAGTCGTACTTGGAGTGGATGTTGACACCCTGATAGCGCAGCAGGAAGTTCCACATCGCTTCGGCGCCTGATTGCGGGATCGGGAACGGCACTCCGGGCATCACATTGTCGATGGCGATCCCGCCGTCGAGGGACTTGGCGTTGGTGGCATTCCTGCGGCTGTTGTCCAGTATCGCCTGTGGTAGCGATGCGGTGCGGTGGGTCGGATACACGTCGATGCGAAAGCCGGGGTAGCGCCTGGCCAACGCTACGGTGGTGGCGGTCAGCAGGTTTTTGTACGAATCGACGTTCTTGCCGTTGATCACCAGCAGCGGTTTTTCGTCTGCAAAGGGGTCCGGACGCATGCTGTCGCCGGTCTTGAAACTGGATGGGGCCGTGGTCAGGCCACCGTTGTAGGGCGGAATGGAGCCATCGGCATTACCGGCCTTTTCGGCACCCACCCACGTCAGGCTGGTGCCCAGTCGCGCGGCTTCATGACTCGATACATAGGCATGGGCATCGATGGCCAGCGCCATCAGGGGTAGGCCAGCCAGAAGACTTTTCACGAATTTCATATTGTTATTCTCCTGCCTGGCGTACCAGGCAACTCGTGACTCAGGCGCCGCGATGACATCCGTCGGCTCTATCGCCAGAGGCTTTTTCAGAACCTCCATTAAAGAGCCGGTGATTCGGGGACGCTTTTCATTTGACGACACTCCCTTGGCTATTCATGACAGACCCGGACGCTTGCCGAGGGTGTGGCGAGCGGAAATGGTTGTGCCGGACGGCCAGTAGCGAATAACTTGTGGCCCGTCCCAAAATTGGCTTTAAAGTGAACAAAATTATTGAAAAAAACCGCTATAAGCTTTTAATGGGAAGCTAGATGGCGTATTGCTATCAATCGGCAAGTGAGTTTCAGCAGTTTTTGGCTCAGGGAGCGCTGATGAGTTTTCGTACATTGACCGATTCCCCACGGCAATCGAGCCATTGCGAAGTTGCCGCACTGCAGCCACCAGGAAATTCTGAAACTGTCGGCATGGCTTACGCCGGCAATGACGACACGATCGAACACTTGCTGGATTCAGCACGCAATTGGGCCCATACCACCGCCTGGGCGTTTTATCGCGTCGGTGAACCAATGCATTGGGTCGGGCAAGGCGACCCGCAGGTGCAATGGCCTTCAAGCGTTGCGAATGACGAGTTTGAAGCCTTTTGCCTGACCTCCAACTTGCACCGTTGGCCGACCGGTAAGGGCGAAAGTGTGCTGGGTTGGCTGCTCGCGCCAGTCAATGAGGCTGCAGAGCCGGCGTTCGCCGAGTTTGCCCAGCGCCTGGGTATTCAACTGCAGACCAATACCCTGGCCCGTGCGCAGATCACTCAGCGTGTGCTGTATGAAATTACCTATCTGGCCAGTTCGACCCGTGACCGGTCGGTGTTTCTGGTGGGGGTTCACCGGCTGCTGGCCAGCCTGATCGACGCCGAGAATTTCTATCTGGCGCTGTATAACCCGCACACGGGCAAGATCGACTACCCGTATTACGTCGACATCATCGACGTTGATGCCCTGGAATCGGAAAACTACGAATACCTTGACCGTTCGCGCCTGTCGCTGACCGGGCAGGTGTTGACCACTGGCCAGCCGTTGCTGATCGACGCCGCCGGCATTCTCGCGGCCCAGGCCGAAAACCGTTTCTACTGCGTGGGTGATCGTCCCGAGTTCTGGATGGGCGCACCGTTGAAAAACGCCTCGGATGAGGTGTTTGGCATGCTGGCGATGCAGGTCTACGACGTTTCTCGCATCTACAGCGCTGAAGACCGCGCGCTGTTTCTGGTGGTCGCCCGCCACGTGGCCATGGCGCTGGACCGGATTCTGCACCGAGAGGACCTGGAAGAAACGGTGATGCGTCGTACCCTGGAACTTTCGGCACTCAACGACGCATTGCGCCAGGAAGTGGCCGACCGGGAGCGCGCCGAACATCTGCAGAGCGCGCTGTTCCAGATTGCAGAACTGTCCAGCCAGCCGGGTGACATGGCCGAGTTGTTTCAAACCTTGCATGGCATCGTCGGTGATCTGCTGTTCGCGCAGAACTTCTACATAGCACTGTTCGACGACGCGACCGGTGAAGTGACTTTTCCCTATTACGTGGATGAGCGGCAGACGACTTGCCCGGCGGCACGGCGAGGGCGCCGGGGCTTGACTGAGTATGTGATCCGTCAGCGTCGACCTTGCCTGATTGATGCCCCCGAGGCCGAAAGGCTGTCTGCACAGGGTGAAATCGAAGTTGCACATGAAAACGTACGCTCCTGCTCCTGGCTGGGCATTCCATTGTTCGAAGACGACGTGGTGCGTGGCGTGCTGGCGGTGCAAAGCTATACCTCACAGGTGCGCTATACCCTGCGGGACCAGGAACTGCTGACGTTCGTGTCGCGGCACATTGACACCGCGTTGTCGCGGCGCACGGCCGCCGAAGCGATCCATACCGCCAACCTCAAGCTGGAAGCCCGGGTGCAGAGCCGCACCCGCGAACTCGATCACGCCAATGCCAAGTTGCAGCACGAAAACGCTCATGATGCGCTGACCGGGTTGCCGAATCGCACCTATCTGCAACAGCGCCTCAACCGGGCCTGGTCACGGTTCCGCAGCGAAGGCGGGCACCTGGCGGTGATGTTCATCGATCTCGACCGCTTCAAGATGGTCAACGACAGCCTCGGCCACCACTTTGGCGACCTGCTGTTGATGCAGGCGGCCCAGCGTCTGCGCGGCTGCCTGCGTGACACCGACATGCTGGCGCGCCTGGGGGGCGATGAGTTTTCGGTGCTGGCCCCCGAGGCTCCGCTAGAGGTGATGATCGAAATCGCCGAACGGATCCTGGTGGCGTTCGACCTGCCGTTTTTCATCAATGGCCATGAAGTTTTCTCGTCGTGCAGTATCGGTATTGTCAGCGCCGACAGTCAGTTCCACCACGAACCCGCCGACTTGCTGCGCGATGCCGATGCGGCGATGTACCGGGTCAAGAGTGCCGGGCGCGACAGTTACGCGGTGTTCAACCAGGAAGTGCGTCGTGAAGTCTCGGATCAGGTCGAGCGTGAAGGGGCCTTGCGCAACGCGCTCAAGCGCACTGACGAACTGCTGCCGTATTTCCAGCCGATCGTCAGCGTCGAAACCGGTGAACTGTTGGCCCTTGAAGCGCTGATCCGTTGGCATCAGCCGGGTGGCCGGGTGATCGCGCCGGGCGAGTTCTTGCCGGATGTCGAGGGTTTGCGCCTGATCGGTCGACTGGACCTGTACATGCTGAACAGTATTGCCGCGATCCTCGCACAGCCCGGGCACGGCAATTGGCCTCCCGTACACGTCAATTGCTCCAGCTACAGCATGACGCGTCCCGACTTCGCCAGTGAGGTGCTGGCACTGTTGGCGCAGCACCAGGTCTCGCCATCGCGAATCTGCCTGGAGTTGACCGAAGGGGCACTGGTCGCCGAGCCGGCGATTGCCCGCCAGACCATGCAGCAACTGGCTGACAACGGCATGTCGGTGGTGCTCGATGACTTCGGTGCAGGGTTTTCATCCCTGAGCTATGTGCATCAATACCGTTTCAGCGGTTTGAAAATCGACAAGTCGTTCATCCTCGAACTGACCACCAGTGCCCGCAGTCGCGCGATCGTCCGGGCGATTGTGCGGATGGCCGAATCGCTGGACCTGAGTGTGGTGGCTGAAGGGGTCGAGGATGAAGCAACGCTGGACCTGCTGCGTGAAATGGGGGCAGGGCAAGCCCAGGGTTATCATTTCGCCCGGCCGATGGGGTTGCAGGCACTGTTGGCGAGTTCAGTGTTCGGTCGCCAGGATTCTTGATGTTTTGAGGCACAAGCATTGACGCGATGCCATGGAATGAACAACGCTCGGAAAAAAACTGGAGCGCCCAATGCCGCCCATCACCGCGCGCCTGCTGGCGTTGTCTGTTCTTTGCCTGGCACTTGAAGTGCCAGCCCAGAGCAACGGCTGCCCGGCTGGCGAGAAACAAGTGTGCCTGGACGGCTGCATCTGCCTGCCAGACCTGGTGCCTGATGACGTCTACCAGATCGCGGCACCTGCCCTGGCCCTGTGGCTGACCCAGGCCCGTGCCGAAGCCGCCAGCGCCGACCTCCAACCCATGCCAGCGCACATCCGCCAGCAGCTGCTGCACTGGTACGACCCCGGCGTCCTCGATACCGCACGCTACAAAATCAGCGACAACGGCCAACTTACCGCCGCCAATGCCATGCTGCAAAACCCCGATGTCGGTGCCGTGACGCTGATCGATATCATCCTGTTCCGGGACGCTCAATCCGCCGAACAGGACATCGCGCTCTGGGCTCACGAACTGAAACATGTGCAGCAGTATCAGGCGTGGGGGGTGCAGGGATTTGCCCAACGCTATACCCAGGATTTCAATGCCGTGGAGGCGCCGGCTTATGCCATACAGGCTGAGGTCAGGCGGTCGCTGCGCAAAGAGACTTACTGAAGTGACTTTGCCGTCATTGCTGCCTGCTTCAGGGCAGACAGCCCGGAGCCGCGGTCCGGAAAAGAAACCGCGGTGACCGATCAATCAGGCGGGGAGCAAGCCTTTCCGTTTGGCGACATGCGTCGCCATTGCATCCATCAAGTCCGGGGACAGGCAGTCATAGGGCTCAAGGCCGATCGAGCGCAGGCGCTCACGAATAGCCTTCATTTGCGCTGGCGGTGTGCCGGTTTCGATGATGGAGGACACGAACGCCGCGAATCCCGGCGCAGCCCATCCGCTCTGTGGCGAAAGCTCGGTGTGGACGAAGTCCAGACCATAGAACGCATGGTCCTTGTTCTCGATGCGCCCAAAGAGATGGGCGTGACACTGCTTGCAGGCGTGGCGCTGGATGGTCGCGGATTCGTCGACAATCGCCAGTTTTTCGCCGTGGGCAATGACGCTGACCTTATCTCGAGGCACTACGGCGATGACGGCGAATATCGCGTTTTTCGGTTTCCAGCATTTGCTGCAGCCGCACGCGTGGTTATGCAGGGTTTGTGCGTCGATCCTGACCTCGACCTTGTCGGTCGCACACAGGCATTGCAGGGTGCCACCGGTGAAATTCGTGGCGGCGGGTTGGATGCCATTGTCCAGTGCAGGGTGAAGTTGCAAGGTGCTCATGCTGGCGTCTCCATTTCAGGGTGTCAGACAAAATTGCCCGGGGC
The DNA here is from genome assembly GCF_000282395.1 of Pseudomonas sp. GM55. Classification (NCBI taxonomy): domain Bacteria; kingdom Pseudomonadati; phylum Pseudomonadota; class Gammaproteobacteria; order Pseudomonadales; family Pseudomonadaceae; genus Pseudomonas; species Pseudomonas sp. GM55. Next base: position 36,414 of record NZ_AKJJ01000055.1, read on the forward strand.
TGTACCCCAGACCGGTAGTTCATTGGATTTCGAAAAGAACACAATGCATAAACGGTTGACCTCCTTCGGGGCGACCGGTCGGTTCTCAATGCTCATGGGCATGTGAATGGATGGTCAAGGCACCCGGTACCTTGGTGCGTTCGAGCCCTCCACGGTCCAGCCACCGCAAGGTCTGCGTATAGGCGCGCTGCAACAACGACTCGGTCTGGTCAAAGTTGAACACCGAGACATCCACGGGGCACAAGGGCGGGACGATGTGCAGGCTGGTGAGCGTGCGGAAGTGTTCGATGTCGCTCACCAGTTGGCGCATGCTCATCAGATTGACGGTGTGCAGGGCCAGGGCGACCAGGCCTCGGGGCGGTTGTGTCAGGGCGCAACTCACGCCGGTGGGGATGACCACGACGTTGGTGGCGCCCAAGGCTACGGCAGTCGAGATAGGTGTGTTGCTTGCCACGCCGCCATCAACCAGGAACCGGTCGGCGATTTGTACGCAGGGGAACACCAGCGGGATGGCAGCGCTGGCCAGTAACGCCTGTTCGAGTTCGCCACTGGACAGAACGGTTTCGGCACCACTGAGCAGATCGGTGGTGACGATGTGCAGGGGCAGCGCCGCCTCCTCGATGCGATGAATGGGCAGTGCCTGACCCAGCAATCGGTTCAAGGCCGCCGGCTGCAACAGAAAGCCACGCCGTTTGATCAGTCCTCTACAGGTATCGAGCCAGGAGAGGGGAAAGATGTCAGCTTTACTCAGCCCCCGCCAGAATCCGGCGAGTGCCTCGACGCCATCGGAATCGGGCCTTGCGGCAAAGTAGGCACCGTTGATAGCACCTACCGAAGCGCCAACCACCATGTCGAATCGAACATTGGCCTCGACCAGGGCCCGCAACATGCCCACCTGCACCGCACCCAGGCTGCCGCCACCAGCGAATACGACTGCGGTTTTGGTCGCCATGGTCGAAGTCTCGGCGCAGAAATGTATCGAATGAGTGTAGCTGACGGATAACTGTTACTTGCGGGTGCACGCCGCTGAGACTGTTCTCAACGCTTGCTAAAGGCCAACCGAGCTGCGAACAGCACAAAGACCAGGCCTGTCGCGCGATCCATCCAGGTGATGACCTTCTCACGCCGCAGAACGCCGGCGAGTTGTTGAGTTGCGCCAATCAACGTCGACGACCACAACAAACCGAGCACCACGTGAATGCCGACCAAGCCGAATGTCCAGGCAATCAGGTTGTGCCCCTGGGGAATGAACTGCGGGAGAAAGGAGACGTAGAAAATCCCGATCTTGGGATTGAGGACGTTGCCCATCATGCCCTTCAGGAACCAGTTTGCATTCGGCTTTGCGTCCGCTTCGACGGGCGACAATGAGTTGCGTGGACGCAGCAACATGTTCAATCCGAGCCACGCCAGGTAAGCGGCGCCGCAGTACTTCAACAGGCTGTACGCCAGCTCCGATAGCGCAATCAGCGCACCCAGGCCAAAGGCGACGGCAGCGCCCCACAACAAACAGCCGGCATTGATGCCCAGTGCAGCGCGAAACGCCTGCTGCTTGCCTTCCACCGTTGCGGTTCTCAAGACCAGAGCGGTATCGAGGCCCGGTGTCAGCGTCAGCAGGGTGGCGGCAAGGGTAAAGGCAAGGAGGTTGTCTGCAATGGACATCGGCGTATGACTTCAAAGTGATGAAGCGCGAACGTTAGCACATGGCTGATCGGCTTCAGACTTCGCTGAGTGCTCTAATGGAGGCGATTCTACGGGGTCAGTCATTGATCGAAGAATACGTTGGTACGACCCGCTGTATCGTGCTCGGTAAGGCCTCTCGCATTCCTGATCGCACTGATGAGAGGGTTGAGTATAGGCGCGACACGTATCGTGTGGGACTACCCCCTTCCTGTAAATCGCTTGACCCACTGCATCACGGCTTTACCAGCGCGGCGCTGCCGGTCAGAAATACTTGAGCCAGCCGATATCGCGACGACGTGCCTTCAGTGCGGCGAACCAGCGCACCGGTAAATACAGCGACGTGGCCAGGAGCATCGCCGTCAGCCACACGGCCCAGATGCCGTCGAACCCGAAGTAGTTACCCTGGTTCAAACCGAACAGTGCGACGCCGATCAGATACAACACTTTCAGTACGTAAAGGTGAAGCAGATAGAAGAACATGGGTGCCGCTCCAAATACCGCCAGGGTGCTGATCCACTTGCGTTGCTGAGCGCGTTCAAAGCCGAGAAGCAGTAACAACCCCACCCCTAGAGTCAGAGCAAGGAACAGCAGGGAAGGCGGATATTTTGTGATGTTGAAAAAGCTCATCAAGCTTTGAACGGTGCTTTCGTAGGCCACCCAATGGGCTTCGCCATAACCATTGGCAAGGCGCAATACCATGAAGCCTGTCAACGCTCCAATGCCTGCCAGTAACAGGTTGCGTTGACGCACAGTGATGCAGGCCGAGCGAGCAAACCAGGGGCCGATGCAGTAACCCAGGGCGATCACCCCGATCCAGGGCAGAACAGGATAGGAGGTACGCAACCTTAGCCCTTCGTATACGTCGATCCAGCCGCGATCATGGAGCACCGCCCAAGGCACGTGCATCGTTGCACCGACCGGGAAGTGCAGACCATCGAGCAGGTTGTGCCCGGCGACGATGAGCACACCCAGGGCAAACAGGATTGGCCTTGGCAGCCAGACCAGTATGGCAAGGGCAATCATGCTGACGCCGATGGCCCAGATCACCTGCATGTAAATCACAGTGGGTGGGAACTGGAATGTCCAGGCGAAATTCACCAAGGTGAACTCCAGCAGTACCAGGAACAGGCCGCGCTTGAACAGGAAGGTGGAAATGTCGTTCTTGCCCTGGTGTTTTTCGCCGTACAGATAGGCAGACAGTCCAGTGAGCAGTACGAACACGGGGGCACACAGATGAGCGAGCGTCCGGCTGAAAAACAATGCCGGTTCGGTCGTCTCGATCCCCATCGGGTCAGCTACCTGGCGGTGCAGGAAAAAAGTCTCTCGCACGTGATCCAGCAGCATAAATATGATCACCAATCCCCTGAGGGCATCGATGGACAACAGGCGCTGGTTTAAGCGCGAAACGGGCGGAACCTGAACAGAGATCGTCATCGGAAATCACAGGATGGGAGTGAATAGCTCTGCCAATAGTCACTGACAGCTTGAGAGAGGTTATAATATAACATGCTGTCATGTCTCTGTCCCGTTGCCTTTCGAATGTAGCGAATGACTCAGGGATATGAGCACCCTCCGTGCTGCGCTAATGAACACTTCGTCCCAACAGATTGACTCCAGCGCGCTCCGAGAATGACCCCGACAAAGGCGCTCGGTGAAACAGGGCCGCTGCTACCTCCAAAAATGGGGCATTTCACCCACCCAACCGGGCGTTTACCACCTGATTTGAGGAATATTCCCCGCCTCACCCGTTCTCTCGTTTGAAACACTCCAAAACATCTTGTTAATTGATTTGAGCTTTTTCTTCGCCCTATTGAAATGGCTCATTAGTTGCAGCCCTCAGGTACCGGTAATAGCTGTCGTCCCGGACATCATTGAGACGACAGGGCTTGCCAGGTTCGGCATGACGCGAGGGGCGAAAAATGAAACGCGCGATACCATCAGGCAGCTCCCTCGCCTCTAATGAGAGGAGCTTCTTATGAGTTCCATGATCAAGATTGGCATCGTTGATGATCACCCGCTGTTAAGGGATGGGGTCACAATGGCGCTGAAGAAGATAGCTGACTTTCAGGTGGTCGGGCAGGGCGGGTCTGCCGATGATGCCCTGGAAATTGCCGCTTGTTTTGCTCCGAATGTGTTGCTGATGGATGTAAATATGCCGGGCGACAGCTTTGCTGCCGTGCGAGCGATCTCGGCTTCTTCGCCGGCAGTTAAAGTTCTGATGCTGACGGTATCCGAGTCCATCGAGGATGCCTATTCCGCCCTCGAAGCGGGCGCGCAGGGGTATGCGTTGAAAGGCATAAGCGGTCGTGAGCTTGTCCAAGCCATCCGGAATGTTGCCGGTGGTGAAACCTTCATTACACCCAAACTTGCCAGCAAGCTGTTAAGCAATTTCAGAAACCACGCGGGTGACAAGCAAAAGGTCGAGCTGACCCATCGCGAAGAACAGGTTATCCGGGAGGTATCGAAGGGCCTGACCAACCGCGAGGTTGCTGTCAAGCTTGAGCTCTGCGAGAAGACCATCAAGCACTACATGACGAATGTCATGTACAAGTTGCGCGTTCGTAACCGGACGCAGGCAGTCGCAGCAGTGAGACGACATTGGGAATCTAACCATATACCTGGCTTATGCAGTGCTCTTCAACGCCGCGACTTGAGTGACAACGGTTAGCCAAATAACCAGCCATTAGCGTTTCCGGTGACTTGAGTGCAACGATCATTTTGGTACGGGTGATCAGATTTTGAACTGCGCCCTGGCTTTGGTTCCGGCATGGGGCGCTGATTCAATAGTGAATATTCCGCCGAGGGATTCGACGCGATAGCGCATGCCGACAAGGCCCAGATGAGTTCTACCTCGACCTGGCACGCTCGGTTTCTCGTTTGAAATACCCACTCCCGCATCTTCGACCTGCACTTCCAGCAGGCCTTCGGAGTGAGAGGCGCTGAGCTTTTGGCCTTTTCCTGCGGCGTGAATATAGGCATTGTTCAAAGCCTCCTGGGCGAAGCGGTAAATACAGATTTTATGCGCTATCGGTACGTCGTCTGGAAGCGTATCAAGCTCCAGGTCGACTCGCGTCTCGGTTCGCTCTTCGTGCCGCTGCACAAGTAATACCAGCGCATCGTGCAGGGTCAGGTCATTGACTTCCGGAACCGCCAGGCCGAGTGATATTTCCCGCACTTCGTTTAAAGCATCCTCGCCGGCACGTCTGATCATTTCGAGGACCTCCATATCTGAAGTGCCTGCCAAATCTTCGAGCTCTTCAAGACGAAGGAGAATAAGTGACAACAGCTGGGCAGGACCATCATGAAGATCTGCCCCGATCCGGCGAAGGGTGAGTTCATTGATTCTGGAGAATTCGCGATTGGCTGTACTGACTTTGTGCTGAAGGGCGGCATTACTCGAGTGCAACCTGGCTTGCTCATCCATTCGCCATTGAAGTGCTGTTTCCTGCAGCTTTATTATCTTGTCGCCACGCCGAACGATAAAAAACAACAGCAAAATCATCGCCATCGTTGCTGTACCAACAATCGCCCATACTTTCTTGCGTACGTTATTGATTTCGCGCTGTAACGCTTCCGCGGTTTCGTAGAACTCACCCACCGCAACAATCTTTCCAGTACCCGCTTCGCGCAGTGGAGCAAAAATTTCATAGAACGGAATATTCAGGCTTCGCTCAAATGCATCCTCGGTATCATCATCACTATCTTCGTTCAGTTCTGTATAGATCTTGCCCGCCAGCGCCTGTGTGATCTCCTCTGTCGGAAAATTTTTCCTGAACGTGGACTTATCGGTGCTGTAGACAATCGTGCCGTCCGGGAGCCAGATCTTCACCGAGACAACATGTGTACTGAACGAGGTGCTGGACAGCAGGTGATCAATGGTCTGAACAGTTCCATCGGGGAGTTCCCTGGCAGTGGTCAATCCCTGGACGAAAGGTTCGAGAAAATTCTCCATGTAACGCGCCCCGGTCTCTGCCGCCGTTTGAACCGTTGCATCTTCGATACTCTGGCTGACGAGGTTTCCAACGAACGTCATGGTCAAACCCAGAATGATTGTGGCGCAGATCACGAACTGGGTTGAGCGGCTCAAATGGCGCAATTTCCCACAGGTGCTCTGTCTCCCGGGCACGCCTCCACTGGACGTTTGGCCAACGTCTGATTCGACCAAGGTCTGATCCGATTCATTGACCAAGGTCCCAGAATTTGGTTGGGCTTTCGTCTCTGTACACATCCGGGTAGCACCTCAATACTCATTTTCAATGGAGTGTAAAGCTGGCGTTTGAGGATGAAGGCGGGAGGCGCGATGAATAATTTGAAAAGGTTCTCGACCAATCTGGATAACCGCTATTTCCGGCAACAACAACCGGGGGTTACTACCCATGAAGTGGTCGGCCATTCGCGCCTCGTACTGTCACCTGATGGCCATACAGACCAGGATGGACACGTCTGCACGCCTGGCATTCAAATCAAACCCGGTTCACCACCAGGCGCGTGGAACCAGTCTCCATTAGATACTAGTCAATTCGTGGTCGCTGCCAGTTTTCTCATGGATAAAAGGCTTGTTGACGAAGCCGCATGGACGCAGAACCGTGCCATCACCCCTCAGGAAGTCCCGGACCATGGCGATCTTCGCCAGCCTGTTCCGGCCAATGACTCCGGTCGCTGGATGTGTGGCATCTGTGACAAGCCCACTATGCCTGAGAGAGCTTCATGGACAGATGTATAGAGCCCCGATACGTGACGGGGCATTTAACAAGTTTCACCTTCTATTCAACCTGCGTTCACGGGCCGTCGCCTCCTTGAGGCGCAATACCAGCCTGTAGGTACGGTTGTCACAGGGAATTGATCCTCAGTTGAGCACTGCTGATTGCATGCAATCCAGTAGGGGCTCGGTGCGGCCGTGTAACCAGGTCCCGTCATTCAACTTTTGATTTCTTTTATGGGGTAAAGCACTAAACCACGCGTTTGCAGCCGTGTTTCATGCGTGTGGTTTCCTGATTAGTTGAGCATCGAGGAAACAACCATGGCCAGCTTCATCAAGTCCGATCTCGAGTTCATTCTCGAACAAATTTTCATCGCTGAACGGCATGCGGCAGGCGCGAGCCTGATAGACATGCTGCCGAACGTAGAAGTACCTTTCGGCCTGCGCACCGTCTCCGGTATCAACAACAACCTGGCCGATCCCCAGTTCGGCGCCGCCGACAACATCTTCCCGCGCATGACGCCGCCGGTGTTCAATACCGCGCAGGTACAGCCGGCCGGATTCTTCGGCCCGGCCGATCCTGGCGGGACCACGCCGACCTCCTACCTGCAGACCAGCGGTTTCGTCTTTGACTCGCAGCCGCGCACCATCAGCAACCTGATCGTCGACCAGACCGCCAACAACCCGGCGGCGGTCGCGGCCGCAGCGTTCAATCCGGGTTCACAGACTGTCACCAGCCCCGGTCTGGATGGCCTGTTCGGCACCGCCGACGACGTTTCCGTCTTCAAGATCCCCAATATCACGCCAGACGCGGGCCTGACCGTGCCCTTCAACGCCTGGATGACCTTCTTCGGCCAGTTCTTCGACCATGGCCTCGACCTGGTCACCAAGGGCGGCAGCGGCACAGTGTTCATCCCGCTACAGCCCGACGATCCACTGTTCGTGCCGGGCAGCCCGAACAACTTCATGGTGTTGAGCCGGGCCACCAATCTGCCCGGTCCCGATGGCATCCTCGGCACGGCCGACGACATCCACGAACAGCAAAACACCACCTCACCGTTTGTCGACCAGAACCAGACCTACAGCTCGCACCCCTCGCATCAGGTATTCCTGCGCGCCTATGAGCTCAACGCCGCCGGCGATCCGGTCGCCACCGGCAAGCTGATCGAGAATCGGACTGCCGGTGCCGACGGCATCCTGTTTACCGCTGACGACGTGACTGGCGGCATGGCCACCTGGGCAATCGTCAAGGCCCAGGCGAAAGCGCTGCTGGGCATCAACCTGACCGATGCGGATGTGTTCAATCTGCCGCTGCTGGCGACCGACGCCTATGGCAACTTCATCAAGGGGCCCAACGGCCTTCCGCAAGTGGTGATGAAGGGCGCCGATGGCATTGCCGGTACCGCCGACGACATACTCGTCGAGGGTAACCGCGCCGCTCCCATCGACCTGACGAACGCCGTGCGCACCGGCCACCAATTCCTCATCGACATTGCGCACAGCGCCGATCCGACCGGCGGCCTGGCGCCCGACGCAGACAACATCATTGGCGGCCCGCAAGCGCCCGGCACCTACGACAACGAGTTGCTGGATGCGCACTACATCGCCGGCGATGGCCGGGTCAACGAGAACATCGGCCTGACCACCGTTCACTCCGTCTTCCACCACGAGCACAACCGGCTGGTTGACCAGACCAAGCAGACGGTGCTGGCCTCCGCCGACCTCGATTTCCTGAACAAGTGGCTGATGCCCGACGCCCAACTGACTGCGTTGCCGATAACGCCGGCCGACATCGCGGCCCTGCACTGGAACGGCGAGCGGTTGTTCCAGGCCGCCAAGTTCGGCACCGAGATGCAGTACCAGCACCTGGTGTTCGAGGAGTTCGCGCGCACCATCCAGCCGCAAGTGGACGTCTTCCTGGCACCCATGGGTAACGACACCACGATCGACCCGTCGATCGTCGCCGAGTTCGCGCACACGGTCTTTCGCTTCGGGCACTCGATGCTGGTGGAGACAGTCGATCGTTTCGATGCCAACTTCAACGTCGTCGGCGACGGCAATCCGAGTGTCGCGGGCAATCAACAGACCGGCCTGATCGCGGCCTTCCTCAACCCGCTGGCATTTGCTGCGAGCGGCCCGACCCCTGAGCAGGCGACAGGCGCCATCGTACGTGGCCTGACCCGTCAGGTCGGCAACGAGATCGACGAGTTCGTGACCGACGCGGTGCGCAACAACCTGGTCGGTCTGCCGCTGGACCTGGCCGCCCTCAATCTGGCGCGCGGCCGCGACACCGGCATCCCGTCGCTGAACGCGGCGCGGCGCGAGTTCTACCACATGACCGGCGACAGCCAGTTGACCCCCTACACGAGCTGGGCCGATTTCGTGCAGCACATGAAGCACCCGGAATCGCTGATCAACTTCATCGCCGCTTACGGCACGCATCCAAACATCACTGGCGCTACGACGCTGGCGCTCAAGCGCGCCGCGGCTGCGGATATCGTGCTCGGCACCGGCTCGGCGCCGGCTGATCGCCTGGACTTCCTGCACAGTACCGGCATCTGGGCCAGCACCGCCGGTGCGGACGGTATTCTGAACACCGCAGACGACGTGACCACCACCGGCCTGGACGCCGTCGACTTCTGGATCGGTGGCCTGGCCGAGGAGAAAATGCCGTTTGGCGGCCTGCTGGGTTCGACCTTCAACTTCGTCTTCGAAACCCAGTTGGAAAACCTGCAGAACGGCGACCGCTTCTACTATCTGGCGCGCACCGCGGGACTCAACTTCGGCACTGAGCTGGAGAACAATTCGTTCGCCAATCTGGTGATGCTCAACAGCGACGCGACACACCTCCCGGCCAACATCTTCCAGACGCCGGCCTTCATCCTGGAAACCGATCCGTTGCACCAGTTCAACCAGAGCGTGGTGGCCGGCCCCGACGGCATCGTCGGCACGGCCGACGATCTGCCAGCCAACGCCGACCCCTTTGGCCCATCAGACCACCCGATCGGCTCACCACGGATTGACCATTTCACGCCGCTGGTGATCCGCGACAACCCCGACACACCCGCCACAGCAGGCCCGGATACCAACTACCTGCACTACACCGGCGGCGATACGGTCGTGCTCGGCGGCACGGCCGGCAACGACATCCTCATTGCCGGCGACTCGGACGACGACACCGTCTATGGCGACGCCGGCAACGACCGGCTCGACGGCGGCTACGGCAACGACAACATCTTCGGCGGCACCGGTGACGACATCATCACCGACATCGGCGGTGACGACGTCATTCGCGGCGAGGACGGCAACGACGTCATCCAGGCCGGTAACTCGACTCTCGCCGGCAACAACCTGGTCCTCGGCGGTGCGGGCAAAGACTTCATCATCACCACCGAAGACATCACCATGACCTTCGGCGGCGCGGGTGACGACTTCATCCTCGGCGCCAAGGTCAACCTGGCGCCCACCGGCAACGAAGGCGATGACTGGATCGAGGGCGGCACCCAGGACGGTGCGCCCGGCGATAACATGAGCCCGACATTGACCGACGATGTGCCTGGCAACGACATCTTCATCGGCACCGGCGGATTCGATGAAATGATCGGCGAGGGCGGCGATGACGTCTTTGTCGCCAGCGACGCGCAAGACAAGATGGACGGCATGTCCGGGTACGACTGGACCACCTACAAGAATGACAAGTTCGGCGTGACCGTCGACATGGTCGTTCCGTTCTTCAGTCCCTATCACCCGGTGGCCGATGCAACGGGCAATATCGTGGGTGCATTCGGGCAATCGCCCGATGCGGTCTATGACCGGTTCGCGGAAGTGGAGGGCCTGTCGGGGTCGGCCTTCGGCGACTTCCTGCGCGGCGATGAACAAAACGCAGCCATCATCGCCAACATCACGGCCAGGGGCAGCATCCTCACCAACTTCGATCTCGTCAGCGGCCTGCGGGCCTTCGTCGGCAGTGCCGGTTTCGGTGCCGACGGTATCGGCGGGACGGCCGACGATCAGTTCGGTGCGGGCAACATCATCCTCGGCGGCGATGGCAGCGACATCATCGAAGGCCGTGGCGGCAGCGACCTCATCGACGGCGACAGTTGGCTCAACGTACGCATCAGCGTGCGGCAGAACATCGATGGCACCGGGCCGGAGATCGCCAGCTTCGACAGCATGACGCAGATGATCCCACTCATGCTCAATGGCACCTTCAATCCTGGCCAGCTCGTCGCCGTGCGTGAGATCCTGCCCGGTACATCCACAGGCGGGGCTGCGTTCGACACCGTCAACTTCCTGGGCCCTCTGGCGAACTACACGATCGCCGTCAACGGCATCGTCGTTGATCCCGCCGTTCCCCTCAATATCGTCGGCACCGACATCGTCACCGTGACCGACAATGTCGGCCAGGAAGAAACCGACCGTCTCACCAACATCGAGCGGCTGCAGTTCTCCGATCAGGCAGTGGTCCTCGTGCAGGGGGTCAACGCCGATCCTGTGGGTGCGCTGACGGTGAGCAACACCGCGCCGACCGTAGGCCAGACGCTGACCGTGTCGGCGGCCGGCATCACCGATGCCGACAACGCGGGCGGGGCGATCAACAATTCCATCAGTTACATCTGGCAGTTTGAAGCGGCACCGGGCTCGGGCGTCTTCGAGGACATCATCCTCGGCCCAGGCCGCATCGGTATCGGATTTACCAGAGCGGACAAGCCCACTTTCACTGTGACACCGGATCTATCCGGTCTGGCAATCCGCGTCAAAGCCTTCTATGTGGACGATCATGGTGTGACCGAGCAGGTATTCTCGGCACCCACTACCGCAGTAGTGGCTGCAGCGCCGGCCCCGGTAGTGGCGCCTTCGCTGATCGATCCGCAGACCACTGCCCCAAGCAATGGTGTGCGTTACACGCAATCCGACCTGGCGTTCATCCTTGACCAGATCAAGATAGCGGAACACCACGCGGCCGGTGAGAACCTGAACTCGCTGCTCGACAACGTACGGATGCCGTTCGGTTTACGCACGGTCGAAGGGACGGACAACAACCTGCTCCACCCCGAGTTCGGGGCTGCCGATAATGTATTCCCGCGCCTGACGACACCGAACTTCCGCACGGCCGAAGCCGGCTCGAGCTACACCCAGACCAGCGGCCTGGTGACCGACTCGCAGCCGCGCACCATCAGCAACCTGATCGTCGATCAGACTGCGCACAACCCGGCGGCGGTCGCGGCCACCTTCGATCCCGGTGTGGATGGCATCCTCGGCACGCCTGACGATGTCCTCAAGGCTGGTGCGCAGGTGGTTACCGGAACCCGCACCGACGGCACGACGTTCCAGACCTTCTTCGACCCGAACGTGAGCCCCGACGCGGGCCTGACTGCACCCTTCAACCAATGGATGACCTTCTTCGGCCAGTTTTTTGACCATGGCCTGGATCTCGTCACCAAGGGCGGCTCAGGCACAGTGTTCATTCCGCTGCAGCCGGATGACCCGCTGTTCGTGCCCGGTAGCCCGACCAACTTCATGGTGCTGACGCGCGCCACCAATCAGCCCGGCCCCGATGGCGTTCTGGGCACGGCCGATGACATCCACGAGAACACCAACACCACCTCGCCGTTTGTCGACCAGAACCAGACCTACAGCTCGCATCCCTCGCACCAGGTGTTCCTGCGCGCGTACGAGTTCAATGCTGCCGGTGATCCGGTGGCCACCGGCAAGCTGATCGAGAATCGGACTGCCGGTGTCGACGGCATCCTGTTTACCGGTGACGACGGTTTGACTGGCGGCATGGCCACCTGGAAGGTGGTCAAGGCGCAGGCGAACGCGCTGCTGGGCATCCACCTCACCGATGCCGATTTCGACAACGTGCCATTGCTGGCGACCGACGCCTACGGCAATTTCATCAAGGGTCCGCACGGTTTTCCACAAGTGGTGATGAAGGGGCCGGACGGCATTGCCGGTACGGCCGACGATGTGCTCGTTGAAGGCAATCCGGCGGCGCCCATCAGCCTGGTCGATGCTGTGCGCACCGGCCATGCCTTCCTCAACGACATCGCGCACACCGCCGTTCCGGTGGACAGCCAGACCGGCGCAGCACTCGCGCCCGATGCGGACACTATCGTTGGCGGTACACCAGCGCCGGGCTTCTACGATGACGAACTGTTGGACGCGCACTACATTGCCGGCGACGGTCGGGTCAACGAGAACATCGGCCTGACCACCGTCCATTCCATCTTCCACCATGAGCACAACCGCCTGGTCGATCACACCAAGGCGGTGGTCCTGGCGACAGCGGCAAGCGGCGACGTGTCCTTCCTGAACGAGTGGCTGCTGACACCCGTCACTGCCGTTCCCGCCGATACCACGTCCCTCGACTGGAACGGCGAGCGCCTGTTCCAGACGGCGAAGTTCGGCACAGAGATGCAGTACCAGCACCTGGTGTTCGAGGAGTTCGCGCGTACGATCCAGCCGATGGTCGATCCCTTCTTCGCCCCGGGCCAGGTGTACGACACCGCGATCGATCCGAGCATCGTTGCCGAGTTCGCACACACCGTCTATCGCTTCGGGCACTCGATGCTGCTGGAGCAGGTCGATCGGCTGGCTCCGAACTTCGCCACGAGCGATATCGGGCTGATTCAGGCCTTCCTCAACCCACTGGAGTTCGCAGGCAGCGGTCCCACTCCGGAACAGGCCGCCGGTGCCATCGTGCGCGGCGTAACCCGTCAGGTGGGCAACGAGATCGACGAGTTCGTCACTGAAGCCCTGCGCAACAACCTGCTGGGTCTGCCGCTCGATCTGCCCGCCATCAACCTGGCGCGCGGCCGCGATACCGGCATTCCGTCCCTGAACGCGGCGCGGCGGGAGTTCTATCTGCCCACCGGCGATGCAGAGCTCAAGCCCTACACGAGCTGGGCCGATTTCGTGCAGCACTTGAAGCACCCGGAATCGCTGATCAACTTCATCGCCGCCTACGGCACGCACCCGACTATCACCGCCGCCACCACGCTGGCGGACAAGCGCGCCGCGGCTGCGGACCTGGTGTTAGGCAGCGCGACCGCACCGGCTGACCGTGTCGACTTCCTCAACAGCACCGGCGCCTGGACCAGCACCGCTGGTGCGGACGGTGTTTTGCACACGGCAGACGATGTGACCATCACCGGCCTGGATAACGTCGACTTCTGGGTTGGCGGGCTGGCCGAGGAGAAGATGCCCTTTGGCGGCATGCTCGGCTCGACCTTCAACTTCGTGTTCGAGAACCAGATGGAGAAACTCCAGGACGGAGACCGCTTCTACTATCTGGAACGCACCGCCTCGATGGACTTTGGCGCGGAGCTTGAGAACAACACATTCTCCGCGCTGGTCATGGCCAATACCGACGCCACACATCTCCCGGGCAGGGTTTTCCTGACACCGGCCTACATTCTGGAGACCAACCAGGCGAACCAGTACAACCCGAGTGTGATTCCCGGTCCCGACGGTATTGTCGGCACGGCCGACGATCTGGCGGCCAATGCCGATCCGTTTGGTCCGTCGAACCATCCGATTGGCTCACCACGCAGTGACTTCCTCACGCCACTGGTGATCCGCGACAATCCTGCCACACCTGGCCTGGTGGATACCAACTACCTGCACTACACCGGCGCTGATACCGTCGTGCTGGGCGGTACGCCCGGCAACGACATCCTCATTGCCGGCGACTCGGACGACGACACGGTCTATGGCGATGCCGGTAACGACAGGATCGATGGCGGCTACGGCAACGACCAACTCTTCGGCGGTACCGGTGACGACATCATCACCGACATCGGCGGCGACGACGTCATCCACGGCGAGGAAGGTAACGACGTCATCCAGGGCGGCAACGGCCTCAACCTGATCCTTGGCCAGGCCGGTCAGGACTTCATCATCACCGGCGAAGACGCAGCCGACTCCAGCGGCGGTCTGGGCAACGACTTCATCCTCGGCAGCAAGGCGAACGAGTTCGCGCGCGGCGGCGAAGGTGACGACTGGATCCAGGGCGGGTCCGCTGACGGTGTTGCCGGTGACAACTTCGACGCATTCGGCAACGATCCGATCAATGGCAACGACGTGTTCATGGGCGATGGCGGACCGGACAACTTCGACGGGGAGGGCGGTGATGACATCATGGTCGGCAGCCCTAGCGAAGCGGACCGTTTCATCGGGTTCTCCGGTTACGACTGGGCGACCTACAAGGACGATCCGGCCGGCGTGACCATCGGCCTCAACTCCAGGCTGCGCTTCTTCGACCAGCCGCAGGTGCCCGGTTCCACCGCGTCGATCCTTGCCCGGCTGGACCTGGTGGAAGGGTTGTCGGGATCGTCACACGCCGACTTCCTCAGCGGCGATGATTCCACTGCCGCATTGCTCGCCGTCGCTGGCGCCAAGGGCAGCGTGCTCACCAACTTCGGCCTCATCAACGGTCTACGGGAGTTCGTCGGCGCCGCCGGCAACGGAGTGGATGGCATCGCCGGCACGGCCGACGACAAGTTCGACGGGGGCAACATCGTCCTCGGCGGTGCTGGCAGCGACGTCCTCGAAGGCCGTGGCGGCGATGACCTCATCGACGGTGACAAGTGGCTCAACGTACGCATCAGCGTACGGGCGAACATCGATGGCACCGGCCCGGAAATCGCTACCTTCGACAGCATGACACCGCTGGTTCCGCTGATGTTGAACGGCACCTATAACCCCGGCCAGCTCCAGGTTGTCCGTGAGATCCTGACTTCGACCAGTCCCGACTTCGACACCGCGTTGTTCTCCGGCAATCGGCTGGATTACAACGTGGTCAATAACGCCAACGGCACCTGGACGGTCACCGACAGTGTCGCTGGCAGGGACGGGACTGACACCCTGAGCAATATCGAGCGGTTGCAGTTCGCCGATCAGTCGGTTGTGCTCGGCGGTGTGAACTCGGAGCCGGTCGGTTCGCTGAGGATCGACGATCCTACGCCAGCCGTCGGCCAGACGCTGACCGTCTCGGCGGCCGATATCACCGATGCCGACAATACCGCGACTGGCGGCGCGATCACCAGCCCCATCAGTTACTTCTGGCAGTTCGAAGCGCGCCCGGGCTCGGGAGTCTTCGAAGACATCACCTTCTTTGCCGCCGGTGAGGTCGCGCGCGCGGAGGGTACGACCGTCACGGTGGGCTCGGAACTCAGGGTCCCACCACCAGCGACTCTCATTGGCGCCGTGCCGGCTATTCCGCAACTCGTCGTGGCAACCGGACTGGCTCTGCGCGTCAGGGCGGTCTACAAGGACGCCAATGGCGTGCTGGAGGAGGTGTTCTCGGCGCCGACCGCACCGATCACGGCGGCCGGTACCGGCACCGTCAATGTCCTGCCGGTTGGAACGGTGCTGATCAGCGATACGACCCCGACGGAAGCCTCGGCCTTGACCGCCACGGATGCGTTCACCGACGCCAACGGGACCACGACCTCGGTGATTACCCATCAGTGGCAGGCGGGAAGCGGTGCGATCTTTACCGACATTGCCGGCGAGACGGGCACGACCTTCACGCCCGGCCAGGCGCAGGTCGGTCAGCAACTGCGGGTCGTCGCGAGTTATACCGATGACCTCGGCACACTTGAGCGAGTCACCTCTGCGGCAACGACAGTGGTCGGTGATCTGTTTGTCGGTACCGCCGGTGTCGACACATGGACCGGCACGGCAGGTGACGACGTGGCCAGCGGAGGTGATGGCAACGACATCCTGAACGGCTTGGGCGGCAACGATATCCTCAATGGTGACGCGGGCAATGACGTTCTCATCGGGGGGGCGGGTGCCGATACCATGGCTGGAGGCGTTGGCGACGATATCTACGAAGTCACCGACTCTGGGGACGTGGTGACCGAGCTCGCCGGTGCCGGCAACGACACGGTCTGGACCTCGC